>JACQQZ010000126.1 GCA_016206755.1 Candidatus Omnitrophota bacterium | reverse complement strand
GTTGTACACCATCCAGTCGCCGGTGCCGGAATTCTGCATCGGCATGTGGCCGCGGCCGGTCAGGTCTAAGATGGCCAAGCGGCAGGATCCTAAAACAACGGACCCGGAGCACTGGGGCGGGCCCAGCACGATTTCTCCTTCATCATCCGGCCCCCGGTGCACCATGGCTTGCAGCATTTTCTTCATGGAAGAGCCAAAATCGCCGGGGGCTGTGCTGACAATTCCCGCAATGCCGCACATAGATTTATCCTTGAATCCCCGAAGCCGGCCGATCGATCAGAAATGGGCCAATGGCCAGGACATCAATCTCATTGCGCAGAAAACAGGCGATGGCCTCTTCGGGACGGCATACGATCGGTTCCCGCTCGTTAAAAGAAGTGTTCAAAAGCACGGGAACGCCGGTTCTTCGACCGAATGCCTGAAGGAGTTCCCAATACAGCGGATTGGTTTGCCGGTCAACGGCCTGGGGCCGCCCGGTTCCATCCACATGCAAGACCGCAGGAATTTTGACGAGGCCGGACGGCGTTGCCGGATGAGCCGTGACCATGAACGGATCCGGTTGCGCCTCTCCAAAAAAAGCGGAAAAAACCTCTCGCGGCAGCGAAGGTGCAAAAGGCCGAAATATTTCCCGGCGCTTGATTCGCTCGTTGATCTTTCGCTGCATGTTCGGATCGCGAGGATCGGCCAACAAGCTGCGGTGCCCCAAGGCGCGCGGGCCGAATTCCATTGCACCCTGAAACCAGCCGGCGATCTTCCCTTCCGCCAATCGTTTCGAAGTTTCCTCGACGAGTGCTTGAGAATCGAAACGCTGGAATGAAAGCCCGCTTTCCTGGAGCGCCGCTCGAATCTCTTCCTCCGAGAATTCCGGTCCCCAATAGGCGTGCCGCATCACGAATGACCGCGGAAACCGGCGCCCCTGATGATAGACATGATAGGCCGCCCCCAGGGCGGTGCCCGCATCGTAAGCGGCCGGCTGAACAAATACCTGCTTGAAAGGCGTATGCTGCGGGATTTTCCCATTCATGACGCAATTGAGCGCCACCCCCCCGGCCAGACAGAGGGTGTCCAAGCGCGTTTTTTTCCAGAGACGGTTGAGCATTTCGAAGACGGTCTCCTCCAGCACGGCTTGCAATGAAGCGGCGATGTCGGCGTGACGGCCGGAGACCGGTTCATCCGGCCGGCGGCGAGGGCCCAGCCGTTCTTCCAGGGCATTTGTAAACAACAGCCCCATCCTGGGAGAACCCTGGTCCCACTGCATCGAGACCCAATCGTGAAAGAAAGCAAACTCTTTTGAATGAAGCCGGTACTGCAAATCCCGCTGCAGATAGACGAGCCGCCGCATTGTATCCAAAAAAACCGGCTTGCCCAACGCCGCCAAGCCCATGACTTTGTATTCATCCCCCCACTCCAAAAATCCCAGGTATTGAGTCAGGGCGGTGTACAGAAATCCCAGGGAGTGAGGAAACGAGACGCTTCCCTGGATGGACATTTTGGAACCTTGCCCCGTCCCCCACATGGCGCTCATAAAATCTCCCAAACCGTCGAGAGAGAGGAGCGCCGCCCGGTCCATTCCGGAAACATAAAAACTGGAAGCCAGATGGGCGCGGTGATGCTCCACACCCAACAGGGGGGCTTTGAGTTCCTTTGGGCCTATTTCCAACGCCTCGGCCAACGCAGCCGGCAACCTCGATCTCTTGAGCCGGTTTCGAAGACGGCCCTTGAATTCCGGGCGGCCCAACCCCAAACGAAAAGCGGCCAGTGCGCGTTGCGGCAGGTGAGCCGACGGCCGGCTGGAAAGAGCCACGGCGTCGATTTCATGGGGGCGGACTCCGGATTTTTTGAGACAAAACCGGACCGCCTGCGTGGGAAAACCGGCAACGTGCTTGACTCGGACGAAGCGCTCTTCCTCTGCGGCAGCCACCAGATGCCCGTCTTGGATCAAAGCCGCTGAAGCTTCGGCATGATAGGCGTTGAGGCCCAGAATGTTCATGGCGGTTTATCCCCGGCTCGCTGCAAGCGTCCCAATTCGACGTCGGCCATCCAACGAAGCCAAAACCCCTGGATGGCATGAAAAATCAACCCTTTCCTGCTGTCCAAAAAACCTCCCAAGAACAGGTAGCGATAAATAAAGTAAAGAACTGCGCGCCCGTAGCGCGGCATTCGATACCAATTTTCTTTTTGCCGCAAAATCTTTTGATCGGGAGTTTCAGAGGAGACAGGTATGGCGTCCTTTGGAGGGTTTGTTTTTCTACGCCATTCGGCAAGCGCAATGACTTTGGCATATGCTCTTTGCTTTCCGATCCAAAAACGTATGTCGTATTCATTCAAATTATCTTCCAATAAAGCGGCTTCAAGCAAAGCTGTTTTGCCCGCCACATAAAAACGCATGTCCGGGATGTCTCGCACGTCACACCAAACTTTCCCGGTCCTAGCCACCTTGAGCATGGGCCGGGTACACCCTCCCCATTTCAAGCGTTGTCCCTGGAAAATGAGATGGCGCTGGACATAGTAGCCCTCGATTTCCGGCGAGGCGCTGGGAAGCTCCAGGAGAAGTTTATCACGAAGCGCAGGAGTCACCCGGTGATCCGCATCCAGTAAAATCATCCAGGGGGTGTGAATGGAAAGACTGTGAAAACACCAGTTCCACTGATCCGGATGGTTTGAAAAAACATGCCGGACCATTTCTGCCCCATGGGCGCGGGCAATCGACACGGTGTCATCGGCGCTCAAAGAATCGACGACAATGACGCGGGCCGTCCACCCCAGGACTGTTTCCAGGCAACGCGGCAGATTTTTGGACTCGTTGTGAGTCAGAATAATGGCCGTCAGATCAGCCGTTGGAGGAATGTTAGGCAACATCCTCAGAAGCGGACGAGGATTGAGGAGGAATTGGGGTTGAGCGGCCCGGCTTGGGGCGTTTCTGCTTCTGTCGATAACCCTGATGGTAGTAATGGCCGTAACGGTAACCGTATTCGGATTGAGCCCGCACGTCGTTGAGCACGGCGGCAATGAATTTTAACGGGGTTTGGGTCAGCTGCTGACGCATGACCAAAAGGGCCTCGCGGTGCGTTTGATGAGAGCGCGCCACCACAATGGCCCCCCCGGCCAAACGGCTCAAAATGGTGGCGTCCGCCACGGCCAGCACCGGAGGCGTGTCGAGGATGATGTATTGGAAGGATTTCGAAAATTCCTCCAAAAGCTCCGCCATTTTCTGACCCGCCAAAAGATCGGCAGGCCGGTGCGGAACAGCGCCCGAAGGAACAACGGTCAAGCCCTGGCACGCCTTTGGAACCTGCACGATATCCTCCAACCCGGCCTGGCCCAAAAGATAGGTGCTCAGTCCCGGCTCCAGCGGAACATTGAAAATCCGGAATAAGGTGGGCCGGCGCATATCGGCGTCGATCAAAATCACTTTTCTCCCCAATTCCTGGAGCGCGACCGCAAGGTTGGCGCTGACCAAGGATTTGCCTTCTTCCGGCAAGCTGCTGGTGATGAGGAGCCGGTGGCACGGGGCTTCCGGCAGCAGAAACTCCAAAGTGGTTCGAACGGCGCGCACCCCCTCGGAGGCCACGCTGTCGGACTGATTCATGAAAAATAGAGAACTGTTTGTATGACGGCGGTTTTTAGGAATGGAGACCCGCAGCACGCGTCCCAGGAAAGGGAAGCCCAACAGCTCCTCCATATCTTTTCGGGTGCGAATGGTGGTTGAAACCGCTTCCCTGAAGAAGGCGGAGCCCGCGCCGATCAGCAATCCCAGGAGCAGTCCGGTTTGAGCGATGCGTTTTCGATCGGGGGAAACGGGAATCTCCGGAAGCTTGGCATCATCCACAACGCGAACATTGTTCGTTTGCAAGCTCTCGGCGACTTCCAATTCCTTGAGCCGCTTGGCCAAAGAGTTATAAATTTCGGTGCTGGCCTGAACTTCGCGGTTTAAATTCCGGTAATCCAGCTCCAGGCGATTGAGATCCAAAGCCAGTTGCTCTTGCTCGGTCAGGGCTTGCTGCAATTCGACTTCTTTGGCGCGCGCCGAGGCGTATTCCAGACGCGCAACTTCGACCACTTTCTGCACTTCGGTTTGAAGCTGTCGTTTGAGCAGCTCCATCTCGGATTCAAGCTGCGCAATGGCCGGATGGAGCTCTCCGTAAACATTCCGGCGCTCGACCAGCTCTCCCTGCTTGGTGGAAATTTTTCCTTTCAACGTCACCACCACTTCATTGCGTTGAACCACAGGCAGATCCTCCATGAGGAGTCCCCCGGCCAGCGCCCGTTCAAGCTCTGAAAGCTCCGCTTCCGCCTTGAGCCGCCCCGTCTTGGCCTCCGTCGCAGCGGAAGAAATTTCCGTCAAGCGCTGGACGATCACATTCTGACGGTCTTCCAGCGACACCATCTGATGCTCCTCTTTGAAGCGCTGCAGCGCTTCCTGGGCGGCTTTCAGTTGCGATTCGGTGCGGGAGACTTCCTCATGCAGCCATTCCACGCCGCCGGTGTTCTGCTCTTTGCGGCGGTCAAGATTCATCTGGGTATAAACTTGCGCGACCGCACTGGCAATGCGCATCGCGAGTTTTGGGTTTCCGGAAGTCGCGACGACGTCTGCCAATTTTGTTCCTCGCACCGGAACGATGCGGATCATCGCCATGAGCATCGCGGCCGGATCCCGGGAATAAGAAAACGGCGGGAAACCGGGCAGATTCAGCTCTTGCAGCACCTGTTCCGCCACCATCCGGCTTCCGATCAGCTGGTACTCTGTTGCCAAAAATTCCGCGTCGCGCAGAGGGCCGGATTGTCCCGAATCAAACCGAACGGGGTCGGAGACATAACGGTCGATCAAGAGCCGCGCCTTGGCCTGATACTGGCTGGGAATCCGGGCGGCGTAAAGGAAGCCGACGCCGTAGCCCACGCAAACGCAGAAGACAATCCACAACCAATGGTTGCGCAAAAAACGGACGTAGTCTTCCAATTTCCATTCTGCGCGGGCTTCTTGGACCGCTTCAAAAAGATTGGGCTTCATCGGGACGGTTCCCACCCTCCGCGGAAGCTGACGCCCAAAGCGCAAAAAAGAATCCACAGATCGAACCAAAACCCCGAACGCCGGGCATACTCCAGATCCGTTTTTAACCGGGCATCCGGATCGGGATGTTTTCCGCCGTAGAGCTGCGTCAGGCCTGCCAACCCGGGCGGCACGCCGGATCGTAAACCGCCGCTGGGGACGGCCTCCACAGAAGCGGCGTCCTGGGCCAAAAGAGGCCGGGGACCCACAAAGCTCATCTCTCCGCGAAGAATGTTGAGCAGCTGGGGAAGCTCATCGGCGGCCGTTGCGCGCAACCCCCGGCCCAAAGGCGTCACGTGAAGACCGGGAAGATCCATGGACCGGAATTTCATCATGAAAAACGGACGGTTGGCTTGTCCGGCTCTGGGCTGAAAAAGAAAGACGGGTCCTGGCGATGTCGCCCTCACCAGGATGCCTACAAAAAATCCGAGTGGAAACGTGAGGCCGGCTCCCATCAGAGCCAGCGCTAAATCGAACAGCCGTTTTCCAATCTTGCGGTACCAGAGATTCACAATTACTTCAACTTCACGTGAACGTTCACACCGTCGCCGATCGTTTCAAACTGTTCGATGCGAAGCGGCAAATCGGTCTGATCCAGGGTTTCGTTGACGCCTGTTTCCAAAATAGTCCGCAAAGCTTCCGGGGCCGGAATGTGGCCTACGGTCAATTCAGAAACCTCAACATGCAGTCTTCCATCCACGGCTGTCAACTTTGCTTTGCCGGCCACCGGGAACCACATCATCCCGACGCGCACGGACATCGATCCCTTGAAACCGTCCGGCTCAATGTCAAAGACAACATCGGTCATCTGGCCCGGGAACTTTTCCTGAACGCGGCGAACCACCAGCTCTTTAAAATCTTTTTCGGTCAATTTCCGGCGAACTTCGGTCTCACCGACCCCTTTCATGTAGCCGGCCAGCCGGCTCGCAAACACTTCGACAAAAGCAGGCATCGATTTTTCGATCCACCCGAAGACAGGAACCCCGGCTTCCAGCCGTTCCGTTTTAACCCGGGTCAGGGCTTTTTCCGCTTGGAACTGCTGGATGCTCTGTTTGACCGAACTCACGGAGCTGGCCGGAAAGCTCTGTTCGACCCGGCGAAAATAAGCTTCCGCTTTTTCCGGGTCATTCAGATCGATCAAATGCATCGATCCCACCTGAGCCGTGAACATCGCAGCCAACGCTTGGTCTTGGGCCTGCGAAGCCGCCGATTCCAGGGCCTCCGCCGCCGCTTCGTAACGTCCGGTGGATCGATAGGCGTCGGCAATTTGAGCTTGGGCGGCCGCATTCATGGAAAGACCCGGAGCCAGGCGGGTGAGCTCTTCAAACAGAACCACGGAATCATCGTATTGACCGGTGTATTTCAAACACCATGCCCGGCGGAATTGAGCGTGCGCGGCCAAAGGAGCCGCGGGCTGGGCATCCGCTGAGAGCTTAAAGCTGCGCACGGCCCCGTCAAAATCGAACAGCTGCATCTGCAGTACGCCCAGGTCAAAAACCAGTTGTTGGCGCTGTTCAGGGACAACGGTTTGATTGAGCTTCTTTTCAAGGGCCTTGATTTCCTCGCTCTCGCGCTGAGCTTTTTTCAGCCGCGCCAGGAGCTGGCGGGCAATGCCCATCTCGACCGGATCGGGGGATTCTTTCAGAACTTCCCGGTAAATTTTCTCAGCGCTCGTAAAAGATCTCTGCCGGTGGTAGAGATAGCCCAAGCGCAATTTTAAGTCCCCGCGGCCCCGGTAATTTTTGTGCTGATCCAGCAGCTTGTGGTAGATTCGCTCGGCCCTTAAAAGCTCCCCCAAGCGCTCGTACCGTACGGCTTGAGACAGGAGCTCCACGTCCACCTGATCGGAAAGTTTTCCGGTCTGAAGGACAAAACGCGGAACCAGCAAAACGCGCTGGATGGCTTCCCGAACGCCTTCGTTGAGGTCGTCGAGCGTATCGACAAAACCTCCGCGCTCCTCAATTCTTTTGGCGACCACCGTCGACACCATGGTCTGGGCATCTTCCACCATCCGGCGAGGATCGCTGTTGAGAACGCCTTTGGCATACTGGAGGGCGGCCACTTCCGAAGCGTCGCCGCCGGCGGGTCCGACCGAATAGAGCAGATTCTGGTCGATGAGCGTCATGGCGGCTTCCGCTTTCCCGACAGCGTCCGCCCGGCCGAGGATTCTCAGAGAAAGTTTCAAGTTTTGCAGGTTAACGTCTACGACCACCCGGTTGTAGACCACAAGGAAAACGGCCAGCGGCACCAGAATAGAAGCCGTTTGAATGTAGAAACGTAAACGCCGCCAGACTCGCCGTTCCATCCGACTCACCCCTTCCGAACGCTAACAGTCTGCTGAAAAACCCCATTGGGACAGGATGCTCAAAAAGGCGTCAGATGCAAGGCGCGCGCAAGCGACCGCGGAGGCGTATGTTGCGTATACGCCGCACAAGGGAGCGAAGCGCGCAACGAAGCAGATGACCCTTTTTCAGCATCCTGCTAAAACAGCCTACGTTTTACGTGAATGGTGTCGTGCGGGTGGACCAAGACCACCGGTCGCCTTCCGGATAAAATTGCGTTGACATCCACATCGTAACTGGTCTTCTGCCCGTCCCAGAGGGCGCGAATAATCTCCACGCGGCTGGAGGCGAATTTGTTCAGGCCCCCGGCCATGCTCAGCGCCGCCAGGAGATCGACTCTTCCCTCCAAGGTGTAGCTTCCGGGACGCTCCACTTCTCCTAAAACTGAGAATCTTTGATTGATCAGCTTGGTGCTGACATGCGGATTGTTGATGTACCCCTGGGCCAGGGCTTGCGCCATTTGGCGCTCAATCTCGCGCAACGTTTTTCCGCCGACGGCCACATCCCCGATGAACGGAAAAGAAAAGGTTCCATCCTCCCGCACCGTCACATTGCGGTGAAGATCCGACTGGCCCCAGACGGTGACTTCCAATTCATCGTTCGGGTGAAGCCGGTATTCTTCTTCCAGAACGCCGGCCGGCGTTCCGCCGCCGACGATTGGAATCGGCATTCCCGAACAACCCGCCAAAGCAGCCAAACCCAAGGCCGCCCAGACAATCCCACGATGCTGGATCATATTTGGGCCTCGACTCCGATGGTCGCGACGTGGTTGGCAACGTCGCTTGGATTGCGCTGCTCATAGAGATAGCTCACATTGGCGTTGATGTTCTGACGAATGGGGTACATAAACGCGACTTTGGCCGAAGCGTTATCGGCGCGGGTGCGGTCGGTTTCTGTGTGCGCGTAGGTCAAGGTGTTCTCTAGATGAATGAGCGGAGACAAATCATACCCCCACTTGAGCGCCATCGAATTGCTGGTTACATTTTCCGTGATGCCGGTCACCGTAGGAGAGGTCGTTCGTTCCAAGACAAGCGCGACCGATGAGCGGTCGTTGACTTGGCGCCGAAATTCCATGAGCACTCCGAATTGCAGAGAAGAGGTGCCGTTGTTGATTTCATTCTGGGAGACTTTTAATCTCAATTTTCCATCGGTGGCCGGGTCGATATTGTACTTGGCGCCGAATTCAATCCCGTGATCGACGGTGTCTTTGGAAGGGGCGCGCGGAAAAATCGACGTGCTGAATGCGTAACCGCCAAACAGGGTGAGCCGCGGCGTTAAATCGTGCTCCCACGTCAGGCCTACGCCGTGCGTGGTGTTGTCGATGCCCGCATCCTCCGTAGATTGCTCGTCAAGTTTGGCCAATCCGTACTTGAGAACCAACGCGTTGGTGGGGTTCAAATCATAAGTCCCCGACAAACCAAAACTGCTTGTGGCGGCGCGGGTCAAGGTGCTGAATCTGCGGATTTCATTCGTGATTTTAGTGGTTTGAACGAATTGATCGTCGATGCGATGGCTCAACGAGAAGCTCAAGCGATACCGCGCCAGAGGGGTGTAGTAGGCATACGCCAGGAATTCGTGGTGAAATCCTGTCAGCTTCGGCAGCAAGTGGAGATATCGAAAAGCGTTCACTTCGTAGCTTCCTCCGTACAACCAATCGCCGCGCGGATCTGCGTAGGCGATTTGAGATTCCACCGTTGTGATGAAATCTTCCTGCTTCTGCGCGCTCCGAATCAGGAACACGTTGTCCACGTACGATTGATCGAACCCCACGCCAAAACGCGTCCGCTGCTTTAAGAAATCTTTCCATCCTCCGGTCGAAGATCCGCCGGTTTTTTCCGCAGGGACGGCTCCGGGCGTATAAGGCACAACCGGTTCAGCCCATGCAGTCCCGGCAAAGATCCAGATCATTGCGGCAAAAACGGCAGGTTTTTGCCCCCGCATCAAATCCGACGCCACCACTGTCCCCGATGGCGGCTCAAACGCTCTCTCCCTGCCAACGATTCTATTCGCCGATTGAGCTCCGCTTTCTCCGGCTCGCCCATTCCTTCAAACTGAATGCCCCATTCATAGCTTTCCGGAGAAATCTCCTGCATGCGAATAATTTTCCCTTTGACTTCCAAGACTTTGCGGAGGGGGGCAACGTTGGCATTGATTTTGAGGTGAACGATGCTGCCCATTTCTACCGTTTCGCGGGTTTCCAAACGGATTCCGCTGGCGCTGACATCCTTTGCAGTGACAAGGGTTTCGGGGGTATCCTTACCTTCAACCTGGTATTTCACGTACCAATCACAAGGCAGCCGAACCCACTGCCTCGTATTTTCATAACGGTACCCTTTGTCCGCCATACGCGCCTTTACGTCAAGTGTACCATCAGCTTGGTTGTTCCCTCTTAGAATCGCCCCATCCGCACCAGCTCTTGCAGCACCGGCAGACGCAAGGAAGAAATAATGATGTCTTTGTGCCAATCGAACTTTGCGATTCTCCTCACAAGATCCGCCGCATCTCCTTTGGTGCCCAGCTCCACAAAGGCATCAATTTGATCATCGGAGAGCCGGGAGAAAAGCAGCCGTAAATGCTCGCCTATTTTGAGCTCGGGTGAAATTTTACGACGCCACTCCCGTTCATATGCTCTCAGGGCATGGGCGCTGAAGTCCCGCTGCTCAAATGCCTTCAGGAGCGTATCGGCGGCAAAACCGGCGCAGAGCATGCCGTAGTAAATGCCCCCTTGCGTGGTGGTTTTGACTTGCCCGGCCGCCTCTCCGACCACCAGAACGCGGTCGGCGTAGCTTTTAGGAATCATCCCCAGCGGCAGCGGCGAAAGCTTCATGGTCCAGCGCCCCGTGAGCAATCTGGGTTGAATGGAGGCGGAACGCATGAACCGGTCGAAGTGATAGGGGGCATGCTGGGTGACGGTCAGTCCCACGCGCGCCAGCTGCGGCCCCACCGGAACGACCCAGGCAAACGAATTTGGGGCGACCGCTTTTCCCAAATAAATTTCGGTATCGGACAAGCCGTTCATCGGAACTTCCGATTGAGCCCCGTAGATGATCCTGGGCGGATTCTTCAGGCCCGCCTTGAGATGCAAGTTGGTTCCAAATCCTGTGGCAATGACGACGCATTCCGCCGTCAAGGGGGGCTCATCCTCTCCAAAACTCAAACGGATTCCATCGGCGGTCACTTCCAAATTTCGCGCCCGCGCGTCAAAACGGAATTGCGCCCCTTCCTGCGCGGCTTGGCCGGCCAGCGCGCCGTCAAAACGCTTGCGGCTGACCACATGGGCCAGCGGCTTGCCCGGGTCGTAACGAAAATGTTTTCCGGAAGGAGAAACAAACGTCAAAGGCCCTAAAGAAGCGATGATCGGCTCCGTCGGCAAATCCAACGCCTCAAAGGCCTCGGTGCCGATGATTCCGGTGCAATTGATAAAATCCCCGGCGGCGGCGTGTTCCTCCACCACGAGAATTTTTAAGCCCGCCTTGGCCAATTGCCGGGCGCAAACGTTGCCCGAGGGGCCGGCTCCCACGACGATCACATCGTAAGAATTCACAGAATTGTCCTTGGGTTGACTTTAGCCCGGAGGCCACTGCATGGGGCGGCCCCCCAGCAGATGCAGATGGATGTGATACACCGTCTGCCCTCCCTGCGCGTTGCAATTCATCACCAGCCGGTACCCGTGCCCGGTGATTTTCATCTCCTGGGCCACCCGGTTGGCCGCAAGAATCAGTTTCCCCGCGGCGGCGGCATCGCCCGGGCCCCATTCAGAAATGCGCGCCCAATGCCTGCGGGGAATCACGACGACATGGATGGGGGCTTGAGGATGGACGTCGTGGAATGCGACGATTTCACCGTCCTCATACACCACCTTCGCCGGTATTTCCTTTTCAGCGATGCCGCAGAATAAACATTTCTCCATGGCGGCGTTTTCTAATGGGATCCTTCAAATTGCCGGGCCATCGCCACCCGTTTTGAAATCGAGGGGTGATCGTACCAGAACCATTCGACCCACCGGCCCGGATTCGGCTCGGCCAAATTTTGCTCCTGCAGTTTCTGCATGGCCGCAATGAAAGCCCGCGGCGCGCGCGTCATCTCCAAAGCGAAACGGTCGGCCGCGCGCTCCAGCGATCTGGAGATGCCGTTTTGAAGGGGGGTCAGCAACAGCCCGACAGCGCTCAAGCCCAAAGCCAACAACGGCAGTGCCGCCAAACATTGCAGGCCCTGGACGTGAAAAAGCCGTAAACCCCCGGGGAGTGCCTGGGCCATCACCCAGAATGCCGCCGCCAGGGACAGGCCGCTGACGGCGATCATCTGCGGCAGGTGGTGCAACCGGTGATGTCCCAATTCGTGGGCGAAGACCGCCTCAATTTCCTCGGCCGTGTAGCGGCTGAGCAATGTGTCCGTCAACAAAACGCGGCGCGTGGAGCCCAAGCCGCACAAACAGGCATTGGCCTTGGAAGTTTCTTTGCTGGCGTCAATTTCATACACCCCCTGAATGGGAGTCTGACAGCGCTGGGCCAAGCGCCGCAAGCGTTCACCAAGTTCATCTCTGTCGACCGGTCTTTGGCGGTAAAACAACGGCATGAGAACCACCGGCATCCATTGCGTCAACGCGATGGATCCAACAAGGCACACCAGCGCCATCCAAGCCCACCAATACGCCGGGCTGGCTCTCAAGATCCAGCTCAAGGCCACCGCCATGGCCAGCATCAAAAGACCGGCCAGCGCTTGGATTTTCAACCACCGAACGGCCCACGCCGTCCGGCTTTCGCGCGACAAGCGAAAGCGGTGCTCCACGACAAACCCCCGATAGAAATCCAACGGCAGCATCACCCATGTCCAGGGAAGCGCCAGGCCGGTGACATAGAGTGAGACGGCCGCCGCCCAGGGCAAAGAAAGCGCTGCCATCTGCTGTTCCCACGCAAGTGCTAGGCCGGAGAGGGGCAGCAACGCCAGATAAGCGGCGTCGAGCGTCAGCGCCAAAATGCTCAACCGGCGCTTCAGGCGGGCATAACTCAAGCGTGCCCTCGCCCGCGTTCATGGGAGCACTGCTCCAAAATCATCTTCAGGCGATCCATCGTCCCGATGTTGTTGTGCAGGATTTGGACGCCGGCCCAAAACATCCGGCGCGGATCGCCGGAATTCTGCGGGATCTCCCGAATCCATTGAATGACCCCTTGAACCTCCAGCGGTTGGGCCCCCGGCTGGGGCGACAGCGTAATTTCCAACGCCGTGCCGATCGGAATTTTCTCGTACAATAAAAATCCCACGCCTCCAAAACTGATGTCGCGGGTTTGGGTTTCGTTCGCCGGACTCTCGCCGCCGACGACTTTGTAGCTTATCGGCACGCCGGCTTCGTACCGGTAACAATGACGGCGCTCCTCGACGGAGCTGGGCCACCAGCGCTTGAGCCAGGCCGTCGGAGGCCGGCGGCGGCGGGTGTCGTTTTCTTCCTGCACCAAGACGGCCCAAATGACCACCGGGACCAGCAGAATCATGAAAAAGGCCAGCCAAATCATGGTTGCTCTTTTGGAGTTTGGTCTCCGGTTGCGGCGAGCGGAGGCCGCACCATGGCCCTCTGGCCTTGAAGCCGGGCGATTTCCGCTTGAGCAAGTGCTATGCGGTCTTTGTACAAAGGATGCGTCCTCCAGTATACCGTCGCAGCTTCCATCGGTCCTTCCCCGCGTTCCTGCTGGAGTTTTTGCAGGAACGTGATCATGCCCTCAGGATTGTATCCTGCGCGATGCGCATAACGCACGGCCAGCAGATCCGCTTGCAATTCATCTCTACGGCTGAATCCATTGTGGACCAAATTAAAAGCGGTGTCGATGACCTGGGTGGCCACGGAGGGCTGCCCTTGAAAAGCGGCCTGCATGAGAATGCCGTAGCCCAAATTCGCCTGCAGCGCCTTCACGCCGTGCCGGGCAACGGCATGGCCGACTTCATGGGCCAAGACGCAGGCCAGCTCGTCATCGGTGGATTTTTCAATCAATCCCGTGAAGACGTACACGTCCCCTCCAAACATGGTGAAGGCGTTCACGCCTGTATCCGGGATCACTTGAAAACGGTACGCGACATCTTTCCGGTCGGCCACGGCGGCAATTCTCCCGCCGAGGGTCCGGACCCGTTCGACGTAAGCCGCGGGCGGTTTGGGCCCCAAGGCCAACTGTTGTTGAAGTTGCGCTGCGGCCAACCGGGCCAACGCCGCTTCCGCCGAGGTGTCGATGAGAACCGATTCGAATCGGCCCGTCGCCGGATTTTGATAGCTGGCGCACCCGGCCAGCACCGCCATCCACGCCAAAAATCCGAGGGTTCGATGCGCGTTTTGCATGAGAATTCTTCATCCCGAAACGGATGTTCCTTCCAAATACCCGTCCAACGGATCGCAAGGAACGCCGCCCAGGCGGATTTCAAAGTGGAGATGGGGCTGAATGGCGCGGCGGCGCGCATTGCCTGTTTTTCCGACGCGGCCGATCGGCCGGCCCCGTTCGATCCATTGCCCGTCGGAGGCCAGAATTTCTGAAAGGTGCCCGTACATCGTCACGGAACCGTCGGGGTGACGGACTTCGAGATAAGTGCCCATGCCGTTGTGTTTTCGCCCGCGGCGAACCGTCCCCGAGCGCGCCGCGTTTACCGGCGTTCCGACCGGGGCGGCCAAATCAATGCCGTTGTGCGTCCGCCCGCCGCTGCGCCGCGTTCCAAATAGTCCCGAGCCAAACAGGTCCGCCCGCAATGCGTAATTGGAAAAACCGCCGACCGGCCAGGCGTAACTGTCCTCGCGACAAGCCAATCGCCAGCGATGCCACAACGGGGTTACGGCCGGCGCCGCCGGAACCAGCAGCAACAACGGAAAAGCGATCGCCAAAAATCTCATGCGGGCGCCCCATTGAGCCGCTCATTCAGCCAACGGCAGAGGTCATTTAAAACCTCTGCGCGGCCGGTTTCGTTGAAAATTTCATGATAAAACCGGTCGTAAACTTTTGAACGGCTGCCGGGGGAGCGAACCGCTTGAGCAAACGCTTGGGATGCTTGCCGGCTGACCACCCGGTCATCGCCGGCTTGCAGAATCAGGCATGGAATCGCCATTTGCCCCGCATGGCTGCGCGTCCAAGCCATGGTTCGAACGGTTTCCAAATAGCTGTGCAAGGTGATGTCGTGATGAACCAGGGGGTCTGTGCGATAGTCGCCAACGACGGTGGGATCGTGGCTTAAGACCGACGGATTGACGTCATTTTTCACGGCCAGCGTCGGGAGAATCCTGCCCACGGTTTGGGCCAACAGACGTTTGATCAAAGGCGGCTGTACCGACAACGCCAAGGCAGGGGAAGAGGCGACGACGCCGGACAATCTGGAGCCGTTTTGAAGCGCGTAGGTGAGAGCGATCAGGCCGCCGAGACTGTGGCCCAGGAGAAAAAGAGGGCCGTCGGGAGTTTGGGAGCGCATGTGGGTGATCACGCTGTTGACGTCACAGATGAGCTCTTGGAATGTGCCACAGTGGCCGCGGCGGCCCCCTGAACGTCCATGGCCCCGATAATCGAGCGCCCAGGCCGTCAGGCGGCATTGAAGATTCAGCGCTTGGGCAACATGCAGATACCGTCCCGAATGCTCGCCTACCCCGTGGACAATGAGGCACGATCCCCGGGGCGCTTCTACCGTCTGCACCCAATGGTGGAGGGCAATCCCGCCGATCCCTGTCAGAGTTCCTTCACGCCGATGCATGTGACTCCTCCGCAACAGGGCCCTCGAGGAGAAAGCCCCACAACTCCAGCGGGCATTATAGCAGAGGAAGGAGGGCAAGCTCAAGAACAAGCTTAGGGAGAAGAATACATCGTTTCGATGAGGGCGGTTTGAGCCAGAGCGACCACCCGGCGCTTGACTTTCATCGTGGGGGTCAATTCCCCGGCCTCTTGGGTCCAGGGGCGGTCCAGCAGCGCAAAGCGTTTGATCCGTTCAAAGGGAGCAAAATCTTTCTGAAGCGCATCCAATCGTTTTTGGTACGACTCCAGGATGCGCTCCTGTCGAACACAGGCTTGAATCTTCAAAGATCCCAAGCCCAAACTTTCAGCCAATCGCGCGAGATTGTCCTCATTGGGAACAATGAGCGCGGTCAGATAAGGCCGGCGATCTCCGATGACGATGACGTCTGCGATGAGCGGATCGCACTTCAACATCTGTTCCAGCATCTGCGGAGGCACTTTTTTGCCCCCGGCCAAAACGATCAGATCTTTCTTGCGATCGGTGATCGACAAAAATCCCTCTTCGTCGAAAACGCCGATGTCGCCGGTGTGAAACCAACCTTGGGCATCGATGACCGCCTGGGTGGCTTCCGGATTGTTGAAGTAACCTTTCATGACGTGGGGACCTCGCGTCAACACCTCCCCATCCTCCGCGATGCGCGCCTCAACCCCCGGAACGGGACGCCCGACGGTTCCGAATTTCAGGCGTTGGGGCGTATTGCAGGTGATGACCGGAGAAGTTTCCGTCAGGCCGTACCCTTCCAAAATCAGAATGCCGGCGCCGTAAAAAAATTCCGCTAATTCCTTGGACAGAGGCGCTCCGCCCGATATGAAAAATCGCAGGCGGCCGCCCAACCGATTGCGCAATTTGTGAAAGATGAGCCGGTCCGCGACGATGCGCTGCAAGGCAAGACCCGGGCTAAGCCGTTTTTTCCTCGCATGGGCGTCGGACACGGCGCCCCCGACCCCGACCGCCCAATGAAAAATTGCGCGTTTCAGCGCAGAGCCGGTGCGCATCGATTCTTGAATGCGGGCGTGCACTTTTTCATAAAATCGCGGAACCGCGCAGACCACCGTCGGACGGACCTCTTGCATGTTCTGAGGCACCGAATCCAACGATTCGGCGTACGCCAATGTCCCCCCGACGTAAACGATGAAGTAATACCCCGCCATGCGCTCAAAGACATGCGACAGCGGCAGGAAAGAAAGGGTTTGGTCAAGCTCGGTGACCGGAATGACTTGGGCGCACGCGCGGCAGTTGGACAAAAAGTTGTCGTGGGTGAGCATCACCCCCTTGGGAGGTCCCGTCGTCCCGGAGGTATAGATCAGCGAGGCAAGATCTTCGGGACGAACGCGGCTGACCCGTTCAAAAAAAGCGGGGCGGTTTTCCTGATTGGAGGCGCCCAATCCCAGCAATTCTCCGTACCATTGCACGCCTCGCGGAAAAACGCCCAACGGGCGCGGGTTGATCTGAACGATCTGCTGAAGATGCGGCAGGCGTTCGCGCACTTCCAAAACGGCGGAAGTGAATTTTTCATTCGACACCACGACGGCCTTCGCCCCTGAGTCCGCGAGGATGTGCTCGATTTCGCGCGGGGTCAGCGTGGTGTAGATCGGAACGGTGACGGCCCCGACGCTCAGTGCGGCCAGATCCGCAATCGCCCACTCGGGGCGATTTTCCGACAACAGGGCGATGCGGTCGCGCGGTTTGATCCCGAATTCCATGAAGGCGCGCCCCAGCGACTCCACATCCTGGGCCAACGCCTGCCAAGAAATCGATTGATAAACGCCCTGGCGTTTGACCTGGCAAAACGTTCGCTGGCCGTACACGCGCATTTGATGAAAGAAAAGCGCGGGGATCGTCTGCGGCATCGGCGCGGCGCTCATGACGCGTTCCTCTTGAGCTCCTCGATGAGCAGCGGGATGAAGGTCCGCAAATCGCCGACCAGACCGTAGGTGGAAAATTTAAAAATAGGGGCGTTGGGGTCTTTGTTGATGGCG
>JACQQZ010000125.1 GCA_016206755.1 Candidatus Omnitrophota bacterium | reverse complement strand
CCGTATGGGATGTCCCGCCGGCGGGTGGCAGCGAATATCTCAAGGTGATCGCTATCGCCCGCTTGATCTTGGACAATGTTCCGAACATTCAAGCCGGTTGGGTCACGGAAGGTCCGAAGCTGGCGCAGTTGGCGCTGCAATTCGGCGCCAATGATTTTGGCGGGATTTTGATTGATGAAGTCGTGGTCGGGGCCACCGGAATGGTCTATCGCGTTGATTTTGACGAGGCGATCCGCTTGATTCGCGCGGCGGGCCGCACTCCGGCGCAACGCAACACAAAATACGAAATTCTGCGGGTATTCGATGCCGACGCTCACCAAGCCGCTTGAAGCGATTTATCAGCCGATCCAGCCGGATTTAACGCGCGTCGAGCAGGCGCTTCTTTCCGAGCTGCAGAGCGTGGACGGTTTTGTCGGGGAAGTCACCCGCTACGTCGCGCAGATGCTGGGCAAGCGTTTGCGCCCGGCGCTGGGGCTTTTCAGCGCCCAGGCCGTTTCTCCCAAACCGGTCGACCGGCGCGTCATTCTCATGGCGGCCTCCGTCGAGCTCATTCACACCGCCACGCTGGTTCATGACGACGTGATTGACGATGCCACCTTGCGCCGCGGGAAGGCGACGGTCAACGCCCGGTGGGGCAACACCCTTTCCGTGCTCGCCGGAGATTATCTCTACTCGCAGGCATTTTGCATTTTAAGCCGCATCGGTTCTCCTGAAGTGTTGAACCTCATGTCCAAGACCAGCCAGCGGGTCTGCGTCGGGGAAGTGACGCAGGTGCGCCATCAATACGACGCCGACATGAGCGAAGAAACGTACCTGACGATCATCCGCGAAAAAACCGCTTCTTTAATGTCTGCCGCAACCCAAGCCGGCGCCGAGCTTTCAGGGGGCTCACCGTCGGTTGCCCAAGCGCTGGCTGATTTCGGCCAGGCCTTTGGGACCGCCTTCCAAATTGTGGATGACACCCACGATCTGGTGGGAGAAGAGGACCGCTTGGGCAAGTCTCTGGGAACGGATCTGGAGCATGGCAAAATCACGCTGCCGCTGATCGTCCTTCGGGATTCGGCGGCGGCATCCGAGCGCTCCCTGGTCCGGGAAATGCTGCTGCACCACGGCAATGGGGCGTCCGCGCAAACCTTGAAGACGCTGGCCATTTCCCACGGAGTGGCCGACGTTTGCATTGACAAGGCCGGAATCTTAATCGAGGAAGCCAAGGAATCTCTGAACGTTCTTCCTCCCTCCGCGGCCCGGCAGGGCTTAAGCGATCTGGCCGATTACGTCCTAGCATTCTAACCGCAAAGCGGTACCGCTGCCGGCTTGCACCGAATGCTCCCACGCCGTATAATGAGCGCTTCACCATGCGGTACTACCCCGCCTTTTTAGATCTGAACAGGGCGCCATGCTGTGTCATCGGGGGCGGGCCGGTGGCGTGTCGCAAGGCAAAGACCTTGATCGATTGCGGCGCATCGGTCACGGTGGTCAGCCCGCAAGTTGTGAAGGCATTCAAGCCGTTGATCCGCAGGGGGAAAGTGCGATGGATCCGGCGGGTGTTTCGAAAAAAAGATGTGCGCGCCGCGCGCCTGGTCATTGCGGCGACGAACGATCCGGCTGCGAATCTAGAAATTGCTTCGATCTGCCGCCGCCAAAAGCAGTGGGTCAACGTCGTGGATCAGCCCAAAGAGGGATCGTTCATCGTCCCTTCGAGTGTCAGGCGGGGGAAACTCACCCTCGCCGTCTCGACGGGCGGGGTCGATCCCGCGCTGGCCAAGCGGATCCGGATTGATCTCGAAAAGCGCTACGCAAAATTAGGCCGAAAACTTTAACTCTTCACTTTATGGACAGCATCGGACTGCACATCATCTTGGTTTTGGCCGGCTACGCCGCTTTCCTGGTGGCCGGCGGAAGCGGCTGGATTTACCTTTATCAGGAGAGGCAGCTGAAGGCCAAAAATCCCGTTTTGTTGCTCCGCCCCGCCTCCTCGCTGGAAGCTCTCGATAAAACCAATCTTCGCTTTCTCTGGATCGGGTTTCTTCTTTTTACGTTCGGCGTTGCGGACGGTTTGCGGGCGTCTACCGGCCGGATCGGGCTGACGGATCCCAAAACGCTGTTTACGTTTGCCACCTGGGGCGCTTACGCCGTCCTGCTCATCGTTCGCTCCACCTCGATTTCGCGCGGGCCGAAAGTGGCCGCGCTGTCGGTGCTCTGCCTCTTGCTGGTCGGGTTTACTTTCGTTGGCGTGAACATGTTTCTTCATACACAGCACAGCTTCTTCTGATATGGAAATCGCCGTTTTAGGGCTCAATCATCGCACAGCGCCGGTGGACTTAAGAGAGCGCGTGGCCTTTGCGCCGGAACGGCTCTCTGAAGCGTTGCGCCAAATCAAGCAGCGATTGGCGATTCCGGAGTGCGTCGTGTTGTCCACCTGCAACCGCGTGGAGCTTTACTGCGGGCTCCCTGCCGGCAGGCAGGCCTGGAACCACGTCAACGGACATCGCTCCACGCTCGTCGATTTCGTCAGCCGGTTCCACGCCTTGGAATCCAACCTCATTCAGGACAAGCTCTACTGGCATCTTCAGCCGGACAGCGTCAAGCACCTGTTTCGCGTCGCGGCCGGACTCGACTCGATGGTCTTGGGCGAATCTGAAATTTTAGGCCAGGTCAAAGAGGCATACCAAAAAGCGGAAGATGCCGGAACCACCGGCCGCGCGATGCGCGGGCTGTTCCAGCAGGCGTTCTCGGTGGCCAAAGAGATCCGCACCAAAACGCAGATTTGCCGGGGCGCCGTTTCTGTGAGCTCCGTGGCCGTGGAGCTGGCCCGTAAAATCTTCTCCGACTTTCGCGCGAAAAACATCCTCATCTTTGGGGCGGGGCAAACGGGAGAGGCCACCGTGCGCTGCCTGGTGGGGCGCGGCGCCGAGCATGTGAGCGTGGTCAATCGTTCTTATGCGAATGCGCAGGCGCTTGCTGGACAGTTCGGCGGGAGTGCCGTGCCGCTGGATGATTTGGAGACGGCGCTGGTTTCTTCCGACATTGTGATCTGCTCCACATCCGCCGACAACTTTTTGCTCACGCGCGATCAAGTGGTCCGCTTGATGCGGCAACGCAAGAATCGCCCCATTTTCTTAATCGACATCTCCGTGCCGCGCAACCT
>JACQQZ010000009.1 GCA_016206755.1 Candidatus Omnitrophota bacterium | reverse complement strand
GAAATTATGATCGTCACCCCGGCCATTCGTTCTTTGGTTCGGGAGGGAAAGTCGCACCAAATTTATTCGGTGATCCAGACAGGTCAGCGGGATGGGATGCGAACCATGAATCAATCCTTGGCTGAACTCTACAACAAGAAACTCATTACGTTTGATGAGGCCGTTGCCCGGTCCACCGATCCGGATGAATTGCTGCGACTTATTCAAAGATAGCGCCCAATGCCGGCACCTCGGAGAATAGTAGCCAAACATGTTGGTCAGCTCCTGATTGAGCGTGGCGTTATCAACCAGGCGCAATTGGGCGAGAGCTTGACCCTCCAAGCCAAGAAGGGCGGGCTTTTGGGTCAAATTCTCGTGGAGCTGGGATACGCCACGGAAGAAGACGTCGCCCAGGCCATCACCACGCAGTACGGCTTGCCGTTTCTGCCGCTGAAGAATTACGCCATCGATCCGGACGTCGTAAAACTCATCCCCGAAAATGTTGCCCGCCAATACTGCTTGATGCCCGTCGATCGCATCGGAGACACTTTGACGATTGCCATGGCCGATCCGTTCAATTCCCGCGCGGTGGAAGACATTGAATTGCTGCATCAGTGCACCGTCCAAGTTTTCGTATCCACATTGACGGAAGTCCTGGATTCGATCAAGCGGCATTACAGCAAGGGGGCTTAAATCCCATGGCCCAGCGGCTCAAGGACCGCCTCACCGGAGTTCTGCTTCAGAAAGGCCTCTTAAGCCAGCAAGATTTGTCCAAGGCGCTGGAGATTCAGAAAACCAAAGGGGGAAGCTTAGGCGATCTTCTGGTCGGCATGGGTTTGGTGGATCAGCAAGCCCTCTTGAGTGTTCTGAGCAAGGAACTTCACATTCCACCCATCAATCTGGCCAAGATCCAGCCGGACAAATCTCTGACCAAAATCATTCCGCAGAAGTTGGCCCTCTACTATCAAGTGGTTCCCGTTTCCATGATGGGAAAGACTCTGACCGTGGCGATGGCCGATCCGCTGAACGTTTTGGCTTTGGATGACATTGCCTCCGCCACCGGCTTGACGTTGACCTTGCTGATCGCAGTCAAAGAACAGATCCAGACCGCCATCCAGGAAATGTACGGCAACGATGCCGCAGAAATGGTTCAGGACCTGGTCGCCCCTCTTCAAGCGGACGATGTTTTGGAGGTCGTGGAGATTTCTTCCGGACCCGCCCACAAAAAAGACGAGCTCATCCGGATGACGCAGGAGACGCCGGTGGTGCGCGTCACCGACTCCATCCTGCAGCAAGGGGTGGCCATGCGCGCCAGCGACATCTTGATCGAGCCGTTCGAAGACAAGCTCAGAATCCGTTACCGCATTGACGGGTTGCTCCAGGAGATCGAGTCTCCCCCCATCGCCATGCACGAAGGAATCGTTTCGCGCATCAAAGTGGTGGCTTCGCTGGACATCGCCGAGCATCGCTTGCCGCAGGACGGCCGTTTTCAGATCAAGTTGGCGGACCGCCCGGTCGATTTTCGCGTGTCGATCGTCCCTTCCAGTTTCGGGGAAAAAGTGGTTCTGCGGGTTTTAGACCGCAGCCAGACGGTGCTGGACATGGCCAAGCTTGGGTTTGACGGACCCACTTTAAAAACCCTCCAGGAGGCCGGACAGAGGCCGCACGGCATGATTCTGGTGACTGGACCGACCGGGGCGGGAAAGTCGACCACTCTGTATTGCCTCCTGAAGTTCATTGACTCTCCCGCGAAGAATTTGGTGACGGTCGAAGATCCCGTGGAGTACCAGATGGCCGGCGTCAACCAGGTGGCGATCAACACCGAGGTGGGTTTGACGTTTGCGGCATCGCTGCGATCCATTCTCCGGCAGGATCCAAACATCATCATGATCGGCGAGATCCGCGACGGAGAAACGGCGGACATCGCCATCAAGGCGGCGTTGACGGGACACCTTGTTCTTTCCACTTTACACACCAATGACGCCATCGGCGCCGTCGCGCGGTTGATGAACATGGGGGTCGAGCCGTTTTTGATCAGCTCTTCTCTGATTCTGGTGGGCGCCCAGCGGTTGTTGCGCCGCATCTGCTCTTCTTGCAAAGAACCGGTCCCGCTGCCGGCGCATTTGGCGCAGTATTTTAGGATGGAGGAAGAAAAAGAGGTCACGGTGTATCGCGGCAAGGGATGCAAATCTTGCAAGAAGAGCGGTTATCTCGGCCGCGTTGGAATCATGGAGACTTTAAAGCTGGATTCTACGGTCCGGGAAATGGTGACCGCCTCGGCCAAAGAGCCGGAAATCCGGGGTTATGCCAAGAAAATAGGCATGGCCAGCTTGCGTGATTTGGCGGTCAAAAAAATGCTCGAAGGCGTCACCACGCCGGATGAGGCGTTGCGTGTGACGGTCGGGGTGTGAGATGTCCAAAAGCTTGAGACAAGTCATGCAGGACATTCTGATCGAGTCGAAAAAAATCACGCCGGCCCAATTGGAACAGGCCTTGGCCCGGCAGAAGAACTCGGGAGAAAACCTCAGCCGCATTCTCATCAACTCCGGCTTTGCGACCCAGCAGGATCTGATGTCGGTTCTCAGCCGCGGCCTGAACATCCCGGCCATTCATCTGGCCAAGTACCACATCGAGCCGGAAGTCGCCACGCTGATTCCGGAAAAAGTATCCCGGCAGTACCAGGTCATCCCCATCTCCCTGATCGGCAAGCGCCTGACGGTGGCCATCGCCGATCCGATGAACATCTTTGCCATGGATGATCTGAAGATGCTGACCAGCTACGAAATTGTCCCTGTCATCGCCAGCGAAGCCGAAATCGACGCCATCCTGGACGATTTGTACCGCCGCCAAGCCGGCGCTGAATTGGAAGGGATGGAAGAGGAGCTGGAGCTGACCGCCCTGTCAAAGGCAGAAGAAGTCGTTGATCTCTCCAAGCTGGGCGAGGCTTCCGATCAGGCGCCCATTGTCAAAGCCGTGGATGCCATCGTCGCAGAAGCCCTCAAGCGCCGCGCCAGCGACATCCACATCGAGCCGCAGGAGCATGATGTGCGCATCCGTTATCGCGTGGATGGCGATCTCCAGGAGGCGTTTCGAATTCCGAAAAAGCATCAGAATGCCATGCTGGCGCGGCTCAAAATTCTTTCCCGCATGGACATCACCGAATGGCGCCTTCCCCAGGACGGGCGTTTTCGCGTCAAATATCAGCGCCGCGAAGTGGATTTTCGCGTCTCCGTTTTGCCGGTTGCTTTCGGCAACAAGGTCGTCATGCGCGCCCTGGACAAAAACAATCTCTCCGTGGGGTTGGATGCCCTGGGATTCCTGCCGACGTCGCTGAAGGCATTTAAAGAAGCGGCCGCCCGTCCCTACGGCATGATTTTGGTAACCGGTCCGACGGGAAGCGGGAAATCCACGACGTTGTATTCCGTCTTAAACCAACTCAACACCGTGGACCGGAATGTGGTCACCATTGAAGACCCCGTGGAATACCAGGTCAACGGCATTACGCAAATTCAAGTTTCTCCGGACATCGGCCTGACTTTCGCAGCCGGCCTGCGGTCTCTGCTGCGCCAAAATCCGGACGTCATCATGATCGGCGAGATCCGCGACGGGGAAACGGCGGACATCGCCATCAAGTCCTCTCTGACGGGACACCTGTTGCTCTCGACCATCCACACCAACGATGCCCCCAGCTCCATCACGCGCCTGGTGGACATGGGCGTGGAACCTTTTTTAATCGCGTCCAGCTTGGTGTTGGCGGCGGCCCAGCGGTTGTGCCGCCAGTTGTGCAAGCATTGCAAAACTCCCATCGATGTCCCCGCATCGGCGCTCCAGCGTTTGGAGGCGGAGGTCGATCCCAAAGTGATTTGGTACGGTCCCAAAGGATGCGCCCAGTGCCGGCAGACCGGCTATCACGGGCGTTTTGGAATTTTGGAGACGATGCTGGTGGACAGCCGCATTCAAGAAATGATCGTTGACCGTGCGGCTTCCGACCAAATTAAAACTTATGCCGTGAGCCAAGGCATGAAGACCTTGCGGCATGAGGGTATTGAACATGCCGCCGGCGGAAGAACTTCCCTCGAAGAGGTCCTTCGAGTGACGGCGGAGGAATAACCAGATGCCTCAATTCAAGTACCTGGCCAAAAACGCAAACGGACAAAGCGTCAGCGGCGTGATTGTCGCCGCTTCCCAGCCGGCGGTGGTTGAGATTTTGCGCAAGCAGAGCTTGGTCGTCATGTCCGTCCGGGAAGGGGCCGAAG
The DNA here is from genome assembly GCA_016206755.1 of Candidatus Omnitrophota bacterium. Taxonomy (GTDB): domain Bacteria; phylum Omnitrophota; class Gorgyraeia; order 1-14-0-20-64-10; family JACQQZ01; genus JACQQZ01. The sequence goes on along the minus strand of JACQQZ010000009.1, from coordinate 5,257 downwards.
CGGCCCGGAAAAGGGGCGGGGCCGTCAAGCTGGAAGACCTGGTTGTCTTCGGCCGGCAGCTTGCGACACTGGTGGATGCCGGTATCCCGCTGGTCAACAGCTTGGACACCTTGCACGCCCAATTGGAAAAGCCCGGCCTGAAAACGGTGGTCGGGCGCGTCCGGGATGACGTGGAGGGCGGCGTTAATTTTACGGAAGCGTTGGCCAAGCATCCGGCCGTATTCTCCAACCTCTTTATCAGCATGGTCAAGGCCGGCGAGACCAGCGGTACGTTGGCTGAGATTTTGGATCGCCTGGCCACGTATCTTGAGAAGACGGCCGCCCTGGAGCGAAAAGTAAAGTCCAGTTTGGTCTATCCGGCCATCGTTTCTTTCATGGCTTTTGGCATCACCGCTTTGCTGGTTTTGAAGGTGGTCCCGACTTTTAAGGGCATCTTTGCCACGTTGGGCGGCGAGCTGCCGCTGCCCACCCGATTGCTGTTGCAGTTCAGCGATTTCTGCCAGCAGTATTTCCTGGTGGGTATTGCGGGGGGCGTAGGATTGTTTTTTGCCTTTCGCTATTACAGCAATACTCCCCAAGGGCGTTTCCAGATTGACAAAATAACGCTGAAATTGCCGGTCTTTGGCGTCCTGCTGCGCAAAATGGCGATTGCGCGGTTTGCCCGGACATTGACCACCCTCACGCGCAGCGGCGTGCCGATTCTCATCTCTCTGGAAATTGTCGGCCGGACATCCGGGAATAAAGTCATTGAACAAGCCGTTGAAAAGGTGCGCGTCTCCATCCGGGAAGGGGAAACCATCGCCCAGCCGTTGGAGGCCTGCAAGGTTTTTCCGCCCCTGGTGGTGCGCATGGTGGGGGTCGGGGAGCAAACCGGCCAATTGGAGAAAATGCTGACTAAAATTGCAGATTTTTACGAAAGCGAAGTGGACGCGGCCGTGGGGAGTATCACCAGTATCATAGAGCCGTTAATCATTGCAGTGCTTGGAGTTGTGATCGGCGGTATCGTCATCGCCATCTTCTTGCCGATCCTGAAAATAACTCAATACCTAGGACATTAACAAATTTTAGGTCCGGCGGCCAGAGCTAACTTTTTATGCTATACTTACGATCAGAAGGGCGTAGGGCACTTACTATCGGATTATCCTTACGTGACCTTCGCAGGTGCAACAAAACATAAGAACCATCCTCGAGGAGGATACGTCATGATTAATCGAAAGAATCGCGGTTTTACGCTTGTGGAAGTCATGATCGTTGTGGCGATTATTGCCTTATTGGCCGCCATTGCGATTCCGAACCTGTTGCGTGCTCGACACAACGCCAATGAATCGGCGGCCATCGGCGCCATGCATTCGCTGATTTCGGCGTGTGAAAGTTTCCGGGCGGCCCAAACACCGCCGGCCTATCCGACGGCATTGACCGATCTTTCCGATGCGGATCCGCAGTACGTGCCTGATTCGCTGACAGACGGGTCGAACCAAGGTTATGATTATGCGTTTACGCAGGTCAGCGATGATCAGTACGAGCTGACCGCGACGCCGACCACCAGTGGCGTCACCGGAACCCGCGTTTTCTTCACCGTTGAGACCGGCGTCATCCGTCTCGATGATGCTGCCGGAGATCCGGTTCAGTGATCGGTTGATTTAAAAACGCCTGCAACGTTTTCACCATGGAAATACCGGAGAGGCGGTGTGTTCCCCCATCGCCTCTCTTTTTTAAAGGGGGCGCCATGAACCATCGAGGGTTTACGCTCATCGAGATTGTGATTGTGACAGCCATCATCGCCATCTTATCCGTGGCGGTCATCCCTCAATTCTTGCGCGCCCGATACAATGCGAATGAATCTTCGGCCATCGCCACGCTCAGGGTGTATGTGACCGGATTGGAGGGTTTTCGAGCCAGCCGGATTCCACCCACTTACCCCCCCGATCTGTCCACGCTGGCTTCGGAAGAGCCCCCTTACGTGGATTCGCTTTTAGGCCAAGATCCGGCCACCAAGCAGGGCTATACGTTCACCTACGACCAGATGGACACGGATGAGTATCAGCTTTTGGCATCTCCGGCGGTGGACGGCGTCACCGGGACGCGCATATTTTTCGTGGATCAAAGCGGCGTCATTCGCTTGGATGACCAAGACGGGGCGCCCATTGAATAAAAATAAACGCAGTCCAAGAGGATTTACGCTGGTGGAGCTGATGATTGCCATGCTCATTTTTGTAACGACGGCGGTGGTCGTCGCCCTGGCGTTTGTTGCCGCGGAAGCGATGACCGAAAGCTCCCGGAATTTGACGCAGGCGGTGGAGGATGGCCGTTCGGTCCTGGAGCGCATCCGCGACGACGTTCAATCCAGCGCAGACATCGGCGCTTTTATGGCGGCGTTTCCGGAAACGACTTATGAAGATTGGGTGACGGATCAACAAGAAAATGAAACAGGTTTTAGCGATCTCACGAATGAAGCGGTGGACGTCACGTATGGCGATCCCGGAGATGACCCCCTGTCGATTTCCGTGGCGGTTTCTTGGCAAGAGCATGGGGGCCGGGCCCGCACCACCACGCTGGAAACGCAGATGACGCGGCGATGAGGCGCCCATGAAAAGAAATTCCGGATTCAGCTTGGTGGAAATGGTGATCGTGGCGGCGATTTTTGCTTTGATGATGGGGGTCGTTTTTGCGAGCGCGACCGCCGGCAGCAAAAGCATGGACATCCATCAAGCGCGGATTTCGGCGACACAGGAAGCCCGGCGGGGATTGGACGAGATGGCCCGCGAATTGATCCGGGCCCCGACCGCGGAAATTGCCGATGAAACCGGAGAGACGGCCTGGCCTGCTGCAGGAGAGTGGACGGGAATCCAATTTCGCTATCCGGAGGGCGTGGATGATGACGGGGAAGTGGACGATTGGTCGGCGGTGATCACCTATTCCTTGGATGGAGACCAGCTGATGCGCACGGACGATGCCGGGTCGAGCAGGGTTTTGGCCAACGGCGTCACGGACTTTGTGATTCAGCAGGGAGACACGCAAGACGAAATTTGGATCCAGTTGACGACGGAGAAAACGTCGAGATCAAACCACGTGATGCAGCAACCTTTGCAAATGAGAATTCGCGTCCGCAACGAATGAGGAGGGTATCATGAAAAATCAATGGAGATCCCAAAAAGGTTTTGTCATGATTCCGCTCTACCTTTGCGTAGCGGTTCTGATCGTCCTGACCATGATTGTTTCGGGATATGCATTGACGGAATCCCGCGCGGCGCAAGCCCAGGCCCGTTTGACCCAGGCCTTTTATTTGGCGGAGGCCGGACTGGACGCCGCGATGGCGGAATTGCGCGATGATTTCAATTGGACGGAGGGATTTGCATCGCAGCCCCTGGGCGCCAACGGCAATTTCAGCGTTGAAGTGGAGACGGACGGAGACCACCGGATTTTGACGGCCACCGGCACCGTTGCAGTCAATGGTTTTCCTATGCAGAGAATACTCGAGGCCGTTGTACGGCAGGATTTGCCGGATAATTTTTACGACAACGCCATCTACTCTGCGGACGAAGTGACTTTCAATGGAAATGCGTATCAGGTCACAGGCAATGTGTTGAGCGGCACCCAGACGCCTTCCGGGACCAACGTGACCGGTGAATTCATCGAAGACCCCACCGCGAATCCCCTTCCCGCGCTCAACTACAATCAGCTTTACGATCTGGCTTACGGGCAAGGAAACGTCTACGACGCCGATCGGCTGGATGATGTTCAGAACAACGCCGATTCGTTTCCCGGATCTTTTTGGCGCGTTCCCCCGACGGATCCCTCCGATCCGACAACGGGTGTTCCGAACATCGTCTACATCACGACCGACTTGGCTTTGAGCGGCAACATCGGAAACATCGGCGGGTTCTTCGTGGTGGTCGGAGACGTCTTGACCGATCCGTCTGCGGTCGAAGACGCCACGATCAATGGAAACGGCACTGTGGACGGCCCGATTTATACGCGCGGCCAATTCCGCATCAACGGCGGAGGCGGCCGACTGAACGTCAACGGCGGGGTCTGGTCCGGAACGGAAACGCGCTTGAACGGCAATGCCAACGTCACCTACAACCAGGATTACATGACGGCCCTCCAGGCGCTGGTGCAGGCCGATGTCCAGATCATTCTCTGGGGTGAAGGAACGGCGGATTGAGCCGCAGGGCAAGCCGCGGAATTTCCGGCGCCAGGAAAGACCCTCATGTTGCGCGGGGACAGTCCGCCATGCTATAGTAATCACCCTATGCGCCCTATTTTCGCGCCCCTCCTCATCGTCAGCGTGGCCCTGGCCGGCTGCGGCCGGCCCAATGATAAAGTCCTTGCCGTCGTTAACGGCCAGACCATCACCGATCGCGATGTCCAAACCCGCATGTCCAAGCTGGCTCCGGCCCTGCGTCAGGCGTTGAAAAGCGACCGCCGCCGGCTTTTGGAAGAGATGGTTTTGGAAGCGTTGCTGGTGCAAGAGGCCCGCCGCCGGGGCCTGGAACGCGATGCCCAGGTTCAGGAGCTTTTGCGCGAAGCCAAAAAGCAGATATTGATCGGCCGCCTCTTGGAGCGCGAAGGCCGTCAGCAGGTTCAAGTGGACGATCAGCAGATTGCGGAGTTCTACGAGGCCAACAAAGCCCGCTTTGCCGTCCCGGAACGCTGGAGAGCCAGCCACGTTTTGGTGCCCACCGAGGAAAAGGCGCGCGCGGCGCTGGACCGACTGAGCAAGGGAGAGTCGCTTGAAAAAGTAGCAGGGGAGATGTCCGAGGATGCTTCGAAGAGCCGGGGCGGGGACATTGGCTTCTTCAGCAAGGGGCAACTCATTCCTGAATTCGAAGAGGCATCCATGCAGCTGAAGGTAGGTCAAACCAGCGGAATTGTGAAAACCTCTTTGGGATACCACATCATTCAATTGACCGATCATCAGCCCGTTCAGCAAAAGGGCTTGGCGGAGACGAAGGAACAGATCGTTCAAGAGTTGAAAAGCCAAAAAGAGCGGGGTGCCGTGGACCAGTTTGTCGGCAAGCTGCGCAAGCAAGCTCAGATTTTCATACGCGAAGATCAAGCAAAATCTTCAAAAGAAATACCCGCCGCACCGGCTGCTGAGCCGGCGGCTGTACCTGCTGAACCTGGCCCAGGCGCGCAGCAGTAATCTCCGAATCCGAAGCGACTTCTATGAAAAAATTTAGAGCGCCTTTCAGAACCTCCCGTGGCCGCGCGGGGCGGGTCTGGCCAGCGGCGCAAGGCGCGAGGAGCGTGGCGT
>JACQQZ010000121.1 GCA_016206755.1 Candidatus Omnitrophota bacterium | reverse complement strand
CCCCTCCCCCTCCCCCTCCAAACCACCACTGAATGGCCACAATGCTGTAGCCGTTGAGCTCGGCATACGGCTGCCAAAGGGCGAACTCATCAAATGCCCAACTGCCATGGCCATGCAACGTGACAATCACCGGAAGGGCCGACCCGATGTCCAATTGGGGAGGATCCCAAACCAAATAGAAGCTTTTACCGTCGGGGGTCAGATAAATACGCGCCCCCTGCTCGAGTGCAAAATGATAGCGCCCCGGTACGGCGGCTTGCGCCGCCACAAGGAGGGGATGATCTTCCGGCGGCTCCGCTTGGACCATGCTGGGAGCCATTAAAAGCACGGCAACGATTAAAAAACGAGTGATCTTGTTCATGGGCAACGGTTTTTATTGTACCCGCCACGATTGACATTGGCCAGAGATGAGGGATGATGAGCTGACAATGAAAGGCGCTCTAAGTGTTTTCCTGATCTTTGCACTCCTCTTGCTGCCGGTTGCACCGGCCGCCGCCGACGACGACGAATTGTTCGGCATGAATCTGCAACCGCACTTGGAATGGGTCTACCCCCTTGTCTTCGATGGGATGAATCGTCTGGGGGCGGCGTGGATACGCACCCAAACGCACTGGAACCTGTTGGAACCCAAGCCGGGGCGTTATCGGTGGAAAACACTGGATGGCTTGCTCAAAAACGCCGCCAAGAGGAAGCTGGGGCTGCTGATTGTCATTCGGACGGCGCGCAGCCGGGACGACGCCAGCAACTTTCCGGCCGATTTAAAACAGTATGGCGACTTTATTCGAGCGCTCGCGCAGCGTTACTCCGGACGGAAAGTCGCTTGGCAAATTGAAGACAAACCGGACCTTGCCGAATCGTGGCGGGGGACAGCGGAACAGTATGTTCAACTGCTTCAAACCGCGCACCGGGCCGCGCACGAAGCGGATGCCGGCGTGGTCATCCTCAATGCAGGGCTGGCCGGCCCCTTCCCTCATTTTGGCCCACTCCCCTTGGAGCAACGGCTCAAAGAAAACCGCCGGTGGTTTGAGGCAATCCTCAAGAGTCGAGCTTACGATGCTGTGGATCTGCACGACTATTTTCCACCCGAGAAAAACGCCTGGGGAATCACTTTCGAGGAGTATCTCCTCCTGCACAAGCAGTGGATGAAAGATCAGGGCGTCGAAGTCCCGGTGTGGATTTCTGAGGCGGGAATCAACTCCAAACCGGTAACTCTCGACGGAAAACGGATTGAATTTTCAGAAATGGATCAGGCCAAAGGGCTCTACGCCATTTACACGTCAGCCCGCGCGCACGGCGTCACGCATCTGTTTTGGTGCAAGGTTATTGATACCGCCGACAAAATGAGCGGGTCGGCCTTCATGGGCTTGAGCCATCCAAATCGAAAAGCAAAACCGGCGGGGGACGTTTACAAGAAGTTGTCGAAATTCGGGCGGGTGGATTATTGAATGGGATTATTGAAGGCGGGCGAGGATTTTGTTGTAGACCTCTTGCGCCACTTCCATATCCGGCAGCAAGAATTTGTTGCGGGCTTTGACTTTGAGTTCAACGGTCTTGCGGGTGAGTGATTTGACGGTGAGGGTCACGTTGGTTTCTCCGACGACGGCGCGGATCACGCCATTGGCGGGGTCTTCAATCGTTACCCGGCCTCCCGCCTCTTTGACCGCAGCCACGCTGTGCCGGAAAACGTGCTTTTTGGGAAGATCGAAGCTGTTTTTAATGGAATCTTTGCTGACGGCATAACCGCCGGCGGCACCCGCCCCCACCAAAAACAACGCGCACCCGCTGGAAACAACACAAGCAAACACCAGCAGCACCAGCGGTACCGTTTCCGGGAGTGCCAGGTTGCTGCGCTTGTTCCGCCGTGAACCTGGCACTCCCGGAAATGGTACCGCTTGTACCGCTTGCATCAGCGTCCCTCCAGAATTTTCCGTAAAACCGCCTGCAAAACACCGCCGTTTCTGAAATATTCCAGCTCCAGGGGCGTATCGATGCGCAGATTGACTGCAAGCCGGCCGCTTTGGGCTCCCTCATTCTCGGGGCGCTTCCAATCGAGGATGATTTTTTGTCCGGCTTTCAGCTCATCGCTTAAAGGAATGTCGAAAATCTCATGGCCGGTGAGCCCCGCCGACGCGCAAGTTTCGCCGGGCTCGAGCTGCAGCGGCAACACGCCCATGCCGATCAAGTTGCTGCGATGAATTCTCTCGAAGCTTTCCGCCAAAACCGCTTTGACCCCCAAAAGAGCAGTCCCTTTGGCGGCCCAATCCCGCGAAGAACCGGCGCCGTATTCTTTGCCGGCCAAGACCAGCAGCGGCGTGCCCTCTTTTTGATATTTGAGCGCCGCATCGTAGATCGACATCTTCTCTCCCGCCGGCAAATGGGTGGTCCACCACCCTTCCGTGCCTGGGGCCATCTGATTTTTCAGACGCGCATTGGCGAAGGTGCCGCGCGTCATCACGCGATCGTTGCCGCGGCGCGCCCCATAACTGTTGAAACCGCCGGCTTGAACTCCCTGCTCGATGAGATAGCGCCCCGCCGGAGAATCTTTCGCAATCGCCCCTGCCGGGGAAATGTGATCCGTCGTCACGGAGTCGCCGACCATGACCAACACGCGCGCTTGGCGAATCGGCGCAATCGGCTTGGGAATTTTCGGCATGTCGATGAAAAAAGGGGGTTCTTGAATGTAAGTGCTCTTGGGATCCCAGGGATACAGCGTGCTTGTCCCCGCGCGAATCTCTCTCCACTGGGCGCTGCCTTCCAGAACATGGCCATACCGTTCCTGGAACATCCGGGCAGTCACCGCCTGGCGCACCGTGTCGGCGACCTCTTTCGACGTCGGCCAAATTTCCTTCAAATAAACCGGTTTTCCTTCTTTGTCCTGCCCGATCGGGTCGCGCGTCAGATCAATGTCAACGGTCCCGGCCAATGCATAAGCCACCACCAACGGCGGACTGGCCAAATAATTGGCGCGAACCATCGGATGGATCCGGCCTTCGAAGTTGCGATTGCCGCTGAGGACGCTGGCGACCACGAGATGATTCTCTTGAATGGCCTGGTTGATCGGCTCCGCCAATGGGCCGGCGTTGCCGATACAGACACAACATCCGTAGCCGACGGTGTGAAACCCCAATTTCTCCAAATAGGGCGTCAACCCTGCCCGTTCAAGATAAGCAGTCACCACGCCGGAACCGGGGGCCAAGCTTGTTTTCACCGACGGTTTGACCGACAGACCGCGCTCGACCGCTTTTTTGGCCAACAGCCCTGCCCCCAGCATCACGGATGGATTGGAGGTGTTGGTGCAGCTGGTGATGGCGGCAATCACCACCGATCCGTGTCCGATTTCACCTGCGCCGGCCTGTGTCTGTACCGGAATTTTTCGGGTCAGCGCTTCCAAATCATCCGGGGGGGCCACGGCGACGGTGGTCCCATTGCCGTTGAGCTTGGGCGTGTCGCCGGCAGATTCCCCTCCCTCGGCAATCCAAGCGCTGATCCGGTGAGGATCCATCCTGGGAAGTTTCCCCTCGAGGATCGCAACCAGCGCCTTGCGGAATGAGGAGCGCGATGCGGAAAGCGCCACGCGGTCTTGGGGCCGCTTGGGTCCGGCCAAGCAGGGCTCTACCGTCGACAAATCCAACTCCAAGCGATCGCTGAATTCAGGGTCCGGCGTCGAGGGGGTGCGGAACAAACCTTGTTCTTTGGTGTAACGCTCGACCAGATCCACGCGCTGCGCAGAACGGCCGGTAAACTTCATGTAGTTGAGCGTTTCTTGATCGACCGGAAAAAATCCAAGGGTGGCGCCGTACTCGGGGGCCATGTTGGCCACGGTCGCGCGATCGGGCAAGCTCATGGCATCCAGGCCATCGCCGTAAAACTCGACGAATTTCCCCACCACGCCTTTGGCGCGCAAAATCTGAGTCACCGTTAAAACCAAGTCCGTCGCCGTAGCGCCTTCCCGCAAGCGGCCCTTGAGCTTAAAACCGACCACCTCCGGCATCAGAAGCGGCACCGGCTGGCCGAGCATCGCGGCTTCCGCTTCAATGCCGCCGACCCCCCAGCCGACGACACCCAAGCCGTTGATCATCGTCGTGTGGCTGTCGGTCCCCACCAGCGTATCCGGAAAAGCGAGCGTCTGCCCGCCGACTTTCTGCGTCATGACCACGGAAGCCAGGTATTCGAGATTCACCTGATGCACGATTCCGGTGCCGGGGGGAACCACCCGGAAATTCCGGAACGCCTTGGATCCCCATTTCAAAAATTCGTACCGTTCCCGGTTGCGCCGGAACTCCATCTCGATGTTGGCGGTCAGCGCGCCGGGAGTGCCGTAGGCATCCACCTGCACCGAGTGGTCAATGACCAAGTCGCACGGAACCAGAGGATTGATCCTCTCGATTTTTTGGGGGTCTCCGCCGGCGCGCGCAATGCCGGAGCGCATCGCCGCCAAATCCACCAGGCATGGAACACCGGTAAAATCCTGCAAGATCACCCGTGCCGGCTTAAAAGGAAGCTCGATTTTTGCGGGGGCCTTGGCGTTCCAGGAAACAAGATTTTCGACGTCTTGACCGGTGACGGAGAAACCGTCCACGTTGCGCAGGAGATTCTCGAGGAGAATCCGGATCGAAAACGGCAAGCGCTCCAAGCGGCCAAGGCGGCTGAGAACGCTCAAGCGCCAAATGCGGACGTCCCCTTCGGAGGTTTTGAGTGCGGCTTGCGCTGAAAAGGGATCGGCGGAAGGCATCGGAAATTCATGCTATCACGGAATGGCGATTTTTGAAATTCTCAGCACGCACCGCAGCGGATTTTGCGCCTTCTCATCCCGCTTAATTTCCAAACGCTCCACCTGCAGCATCTTCTGAGACCGCTCGATCTGGTAAATAAAGCGGGTGATCCCTTCCGGAAATGCCTCTGTCTCCAGCTCCACCTGATACCATCTCACCAAACCGGAAGTTTCCACCGGCCGGGGCCTCAGATTGACGACGGTGAGACTGGACTCGCGCGCGAGGGCGGCGATTTCGCCGAGCAGCCGGGATGTTTCCTCGGCATCGGATTGCAACGGCTGGATCAGGTGCTGATAACGGCTGTACGCCTTTTGAATTTGCTCGCGCTGCGCGATGGCCCGCTGATAGGCGACAAGCTGCTTGCTTTGAATGAGGAGATCGCGCTCAAGATCTTCCACTTTTTCCAGCGCAGGAACAAAAGCCAGCCGGTAAAAGAAGCAGGCGGCGGCCACCGCCCCCGTGGCGATGGCAAAATATTTTTCCCTCGGTTTCAGCCGGACCCAAAAAGATTTCATGGAGAGCCCGCCGGCTTGCCCGCCATCCATGATTTCGGCTTCTCCTCCGCCGTCTTGGGCGCCGAAGAAGAAACTTGCGCGCTCAATTGACAGAGGACTTCAAAATCCGTCAGCTCCTGTTTCCCGAAACGGCGTTTGGCCACGGATTTTGTTTTAACGGCCGGGAAGAATTGTATCTTTTCCAGCGCGGCGACGAATTCAAAGATGCGCGACGTGTTGCCCGAGTATCCTTTCACCTCGACTTCTTTTGCGGATTCGAACCGGATGGCGGTCAGGGTGACATCGCCGGGGACTGCGCGGTAGACGCGGTCCAGAATCCTCAAAACCGACCCTTCCGGATTGGAGCGCTGCTGAGCCAATCGAATTCTCATGAGCGCTTTTTCCAATTCAACGGCGTCCGGGGACAAAACCGCGATGGCCTGATTGAGCCGGTTCATCTGCCGCGTGCCGACGATGATTTTTTCAATGAAGAGGCACGACACCACGCTCATGATGGAGATCACCAAGACCCCCAACTGGGCAATCTCCCGGCCGCGCTCCCGAATGGACTGCCTGAGCAGCAATTCCGGCGGCGTGAAGTCGGCTTTGGGCGCTTCCCTGCTCAAGCCGGCCCCCAGCAGCGTTGTCCAAGAGCTGTTCCCCACCTCAGGCCTGCCCGCCTCGGCCGGCAGGCCGGCGATCGGATCAATGATCCGGACCTCCATGTCCAGGATGCTCAAACGAGCGCCCAGCGGGGCGGTCAGCGGACTCGACCCCAAGAGCAAGAGCTGTTCCGGATTCCTGTCCTGGGCGACTTCACTGTGCCGGTAAAGGTCGAGGGAGATCCGGATCTCATGAATCAGCTTCTCGCCCCATCGCTCCGCCTCTTCCGTGATGCGATTCCATCCAATCGGGATCGCGCGCGTAAAATCACAGCCGTGCCGCGAAAGCACGACGAATTCGCTCAAAGAAGCATCCATGTCCAAGACAGCCACGCGTTCATGCTCTTGAAAAAAGTCCGGCGTCTGCAGGGCAATCCACCGGGAAATCGCCTCGGTGCTGGTGATCACGTGGGTCAATTCAACGCCGCTGCCGGCGACCACGCCGACCATCTGGGAGAGCGCTTCCCACCGGACGGCCAGCAATAAAACAAGCGCGTATCCCTCGGGGGTGGTCTCCAAAACGATGTGCGCCGTCATCACTTCATGCGGGGCATACGGGGTGAGTTTGCGGAGCTGCAAGCGGAGCATTTCTGAAATTTCAGCCGGTTGCGTCGAGGGAAGCTGGATCACTTGGGCGCTGACCAACTGACGCGGCAAAACCATCCAGGATTCCAACGGACCCACGGCGGGTGCGAAAGAGCCGATCCATTCCGAAGGGAGCGAAGGCGCATCGGCCGGCATCGGGGCAACTTTCATCTGACGCACCGACCACTGTTCCTGCGCGGTGTCGAATAAAATCCCTTTGACCTGACCGTCATTCCAAGTCAAAACCAGGCGGGGACCTCCGCCGCGGACCCGCGGCGGCCGTTGCGCGGAACCGGATCGCTTTCGAAAATTCCGGAGGCGTTTGAAGAGCTCTTTAACTTTAACGTTCATTCCAAGCCACGATGTCACCCTCGGAATTCACAACACCCGTGATTTCCCGGACGCGGCCCCTGCCGGAAGCCGCGCTTCGGGCGCTGATCAGGAAACTGGAAGACCACTCGACGGTAAAAATACCGGCGGAGGCCCATTCAGAGGCCTCCGATTCTTCTTCAGAGCTCAGCCCCATATTTTGCTTCAACTCCGCCGGAAAATCCGCAACGGAAGCAAACGGCTGATCGTCGTCCGTTCCCCAAGCGGCATCCGCTCCCCGGGTCGAGGCGACCACTTTCTGCGCCAACGATGACGACATTCCCACCGATTCTAACACCTCTTGAGAAGAACTGTTCAAATTGACGGCGGAATGGCCGATCACCGTCGTTTGATCCCGGAGTTTCTCAAACAGATCCCACGAAACGCCGCGAACCAGCAGCAGCTCTTCAACGCACTCAAACGGCGCATTTTTGGCATCGGATTCCGTGCCGTTGGGTTGCGCCTCCTCATCCTCATCCCGCCAATCCACAATCGCCGCGGCGACCCTCTCGGCCGAATCATCCTCAAGCGTTCTCAGGTGCTCGATGACGGCCGTCAGCGTTTCCAAGGAAGCGCCGCTGAGAGAAATCCGCGAAGCGTCGTCCGTGATCTCGTATCCCGGGCCGGACAGAGGTTCGGGCGGTTGACCCGAGGCAGCTTGAATGCGCCCAAGCGCTTCGTCGAAAGCTCCCCAGGCATCCTGATAAGCGGAAGAACGATCCGCCAAGTGCCGAGCGGCATGCAGGCGCATCGTCGCCTGCGCGCCGATCTGGAGCGCCAGCGCCCCCAAAAAAGCCATTGACCAGAGGGCGACGATCAAGACGCTGCCTTGTCGTCCGGCCCGGCGATCGGCGCTCATGAGGCAGGATGCGCCGCGATTTTTGTCAACACGGTTCCTTCCGATCCCGGCGGCGCCTTGCGGGTCAGGCGGATGCGCAAAGCCCAAGGGTATTGGCGGGGGTCTTCGGAAGGCGGATTCCATTCCGAGCTCCAAACCAAGGCGCCTTGATCCGGATCAAGCCGGCCGTATTCCAATTGGATTTGATCGACGTCGAAGACAAGGCAACGGGACCCGGAGACTGCCGTCCCGGTGTACGGTTGTTCGGTCACGCACAGCGCTTTTTGAGCGGCATCGTATTCGTAAATGATTTTCCCCAGCGTCCACTGAGCTGTTTGGCCGGCCGGGGCGTTGTTGACAAGTCCCGCGAATGCCACGCGGCCGGCACCCGCCTCAAATGGAATAAGGCCCACGGTCGGCGCGTTGGCAAACTGCGTGGACAGCCGGTCCAAGGCAATGGCGGCGTCAATGGCCGTGCCCTTTTGAAACCGGCGCCAGGCGGAGAATGCAGCCGATACGGAGACGTACACGGCGGCCATCATCAAACCGGCAATGGCTGCCGCCACCGCCAATTCCACAAGCGTCAAACCGGACTTCGAGAATGGCCGGCGCCCGGTCATGGAGATTCGGGTGGGGGAGCGGCCGTCTTTGTGATGAAAGAAACGGAGCGGATCCGGCCCGAGCGGGACCACCGGCCCTGGAGCGTCAACGCGGTGGAGTCCGTTTCCTCGACGGCTTCAGCCGTCCATTGGCCGTCCTTAAAACCTTCCAATTCACCGGACCACCGGCCTGCATTCAACCCTCCTTGCAAAGCGCTCTGTGAGCGCAGAAGAACAAGCTCCCCTTCAAGAAGCATCATCGCCGTCACCTTGTCTTCGGATGCGCGCAACGCCTCCAAAGCGGTGACGTTGACGCCGATGACCGCTGTGAGCCCGATGACGATAATCGTCATCGCCAACAGCACTTCGAGCAATGTAAAGCCACGGGGATGCTGAGCACTGCCAAAGCGAGTGTGAGGTGGACAGGCATTCAGCGACCTGAAGCGGGCATGGTGTTCCGCCAAAGGCGGAACGAGCGAAGGTCGCTGCATAGCGCAGCAGGACTCGCTGGGGACTGCAAGCGGCCTGGACATCCTCACACTCGCGTCAAGGCAGTGTCGAGGTTTACCAGTTCCCAACGTCATCCGCGCTCTCGACGCCGTCCTTGCCCATCGAGAAAAGATCATACGAAGCCGTATTCTTCTGACCGGGATAACGGTACTGATAAGCGCGGGCCCAAGGATCAATGGCTTCCTTTTCCAAATACGGTCCTCCGCCCTCTTCTGCGGCGGATTTTTCCATGAGCTGTCCCAGGGAAGCCGGGTAATTGCCGTTGTCCAGCTCGTAGAGCTTGATGGCCAACCCGATGTTGGTGATGTCGGCCTTGGCGCGGTTGACGCGCGCCTGCTGGGCGCGGCCGGTCAAGTTCGGCAGCACCGTTGCCGCCAAAATTCCGATGATGATGACCACCAGCATAATTTCAATCAAGGTAAACCCGCGCTGTTTTCTCACGTGATTCCTCATGGGGGTTGTCACTCCATATGCATGCCCGAGCCAATCTGAAATACCGGCAACAACATGGCTGCTACAATGATGCCGATCACGGTGCCTAAAATCAAGATGAGCACGGGTTCGAACAATGTGGTCATCACTTTCAGCGACCGCTCCGTTTCCATTTCAAGCATCTCGGAAATCTCAAGCAGCTGTCTGGGCAAATCTCCTCCCTCTTCGCCCACAGCCACCATGCCGCGGGCCAGCGGAGAAACGGCCGGGACTTTCTCCAGACATTTCGACAGAGGCGTCCCCGCCGACAAAGCCCCTTCGATCGGAGCGAATTGAATCCGGATCCTGTGATTTTCGACGGTGGGCACCGCTGCATGGACCGCCTGCAAAATCGGAATCCCGCTGTCCAAAAGAACGCCCAGCGTGCGGAAAAAACGGGAGACTTCCACCCGTTGTGTCACATTGCGCCAAAAAAGCACGGCCATTTGGACGCGATCCACCACCGTTTCCTTCCAAGGACCTTCACGGGTGGTGAAAACCCATACGATCAGGAGTAAGACGGCAAACAGCCACCACGTCTTCATGAGGAAATTGCTCGTGCCGATGACCGCGCGCGTCGGCCAGGGCAGCGCTTGCTCCAATACCTGGAATAAAGCGGTTAAGCGCGGAATCACGGCGACCAAAAGCACGGCGACCGTCCCGACCCCGACCAGCATGAGAAAGATCGGGTAGACCATGGCCATCTCCACTTTAGATCGCAACGTCTCCTGCCGCTCGCGATGCTCGATGATGCGCGCAAGCATCTCTTCCATGCGGCCGCTGACTTCGCCGGCATGGATCAAACTGCGATAGACCGGAGAAAAAAGATTGGGGAACCTTCCGAAGGCTTCCGACAGAGTTTGGCCGTCTTTGACGGCATCGGCGATTTTTCCCAAAACGCGCTGAAGCGGGCGGCGGCTGCTGCGTTCCTGCAAAAGCTGAAGGGACTTGAGCACCGGAACGTGCGAACGCATCAAGCTGGCCATCTGCCGGCTGAACATCGTGACTTCTTGGGGACGCACCAAACCGATGCCCATTCTCCCCATTCCCCTTATTCCAAAAAAAGAAGCCCGGGACGCGGGGGCCGGGCTGACTCGAATCGGAGAAACGCCCTGCTCGGTGAGACGCTGAACAACGACCTCTTCGCTTTCGGCCTCGAGAATGCCCTCGACGATTTCTTTGGGGCCCCGTTTTGCGCGGTAGAGGTACCGGGGGCTCATTCCGAACGCGGCTCGAGTTGGATGACGCGCAGGACTTCATCCAGGGTGGTCAAACCCTGCCTGATTTTATCCCAACCATCTTCCAAGAGCATCCCCCGGCCCTTCGGAAATGCCAGCGATTGGACTTCCTGCGCGGAAGCTTTTTGGATGACTTTCTGCTGAAGGGGGGCATTCAAGAGAAGCATTTCATAAATGGCGGTCCGCCCATGATAACCGGTCTGCCGGCAGCTGTTGCATCCCTTGCCCCGGAAAAATTTTTCCGAAGAGCCCATGCGTCCCTGAAGCTCCGTCGCGGACAAATGCGTGCTGGAAACCATCACTTCCATCGGAACCGGCTCTTTGCAATTCTGACAGATGAGCCGGACCAAACGCTGAGCCACAAAGGCCTTGACCGCCGAAGCCACCAAATACGACTCAATGCCCATGTCCTGCAAGCGGGCCACGGCACCCACCGCATCGTTGGTGTGCAGCGTGGAAAAAACAAGGTGGCCGGTCAACGCCGCTTGAATGGTGATCTCCGCGGTTTCGCGGTCGCGCACCTCGCCGACCATCATGACATTGGGGTCATGCCGGAGCATGTTGCGAAGCGCCCGCGCAAAAGTCAGATTGATGCGGGGATTGACCTGGATTTGCGTGATGCCTTTGAGCTCGTATTCGACGGGGTCTTCGATCGTCACGATCTTCCGGTCGCGGCTGTTGAGCTGGTTGAGGCAGGCATAGAGCGTCGTCGTCTTGCCGCTGCCGGTGGGGCCCGTCACAAAAATAACGCCGTGGGGCATCTGAATGAGCTGCTCGATTATTTTTAAATGGGCGGGGGACAGCCCGATGCGGTCCATGCCCAAAATCATGGAGCTGGGCAACATGCGGATGACGACGTTTTCTCCGTACAGGGTCGGCAAAACGGAAACGCGCAAATCCAGCTCCTGATCCCCCACGCTGATTCTGGCCCGGCCGTCCTGCGGAAGGCGGCGCTCGATGATGTCCAAGCCGGCCATGATCTTGATGCGTGAAATGATCGCCTGGTAGAAATATTTCAAGTCCGGCGAGGCGGGCGTGTCGTAAAGCCGCCCGTCGACGCGGTAGCGCAAGCTCATGTCCTCTCGAAACGGCTCGATGTGGATGTCGGTCGCCCCCTGGCGAACCGCCTCCTGCAAAATCTGATTGACCAGGCGGATGACGGAGGCATCCTCCGACGAAGACTCCAGATTCTCCGTCTTCACCTGGGATTTTTCGGCGGTACGGATCGACTCCGGCTGCTGATCCAT
>JACQQZ010000120.1 GCA_016206755.1 Candidatus Omnitrophota bacterium | reverse complement strand
TCATTGCCGCGGTCAAAGCCCAAAGGGCTCTTTTGCGGTCCGGTTTTGGAATGCCCTGTTTCCAGATGTCCAGCATGAGAGCCACGGCGGTCGGCAGGAATGCGCCATGGTGGCTGTGGAACAAAACGACGAGCCACACCGCCAGCCAATCCCATCCCCGGCGATGACCCTCCCTGGCCTTGAAATAGGCCGCCAGCGCGCCGCCGGTCGCCAGGGTTGCCAGGGCGTAGTACCGGCACTGCCTAAAATGCAGGAGCAGCGGGACGGAGGTGAGCATCAAGAGGCCGAAGATGCGAGCAGCCCAAATCGAATGGAAAATCATGCGGGCCAACCGGTAACTCAGCAGAATGCAGAAAATCCCCGCCAAGGCGAACGGAAAACGCGCCGCGACCGTTGTCGCTCCGAAAAAAATAAAACTCAAGGCAGTGATATAAAATTGCAGCCAGGGATGATAGGCCCAAGCCCCGTACGGTCCCATGGCCAATCCCGGGTTGATGCGGTTGATGCCGTCCGAAACTTTGGGATACCCGAATCGGAGAATATTTTTTGCAAGAACAGCCGTTTCGGCTTCGTCCTGCCAGAGCAGTCCGCTGCTGCTTAAGTGGGTCAGCAGCAGGCCCCCGGCGGCCAGCGCCAGCCCCCACAGCCAGGGGTCACCCCACCACCCGTCCTGCCGCCGAAGGCGGGTGGTGGGGTCACGCAGCCAAGAGTTCTTGAGCGATTCTGTAGACACGATCGGTCTCCAATTTGCGAAGGCATTGAACTCCCCAAGGGCACGGAGGAAGCCGGAACTGGTCGTAGCAGGGCCGGCAGGCGAGCGGCTGGATGGCCACGCGATGCTTCTGCAGCGCCTCGATGCGCGGACCATAGACCAGGGGGTTGGCCGGTCCAAAAATCGAGACGCTGCGCGTTCCGACTGCAACGGCCATGTGAAGGACCCCGCTGTCATTTCCAATCACCAGCTTGCAGACCGACAGAATGCCGGCCAACACACCCAAATCCCCCGCCGGTTTTAAGCAAACGGATCCTCCGGCGGCCGCTTGGATTTCCCGGCAGAGGGCATGGTCCCGTTGATCCCCCAGGAGGACAATCCGACAGGGCCTCTCGTTTTGGATGCGCCGTGCCAATTGAGCAAAGTGAGCCACCGGCCACTGTTTCATCGGGGCGTTCGGGCCCCAGCTGGCTCCTCCCCCGGGAACGAGCGCAATGATATTTTGCGAAGAAGGATCAACGCCGGCTGCCCGAAGGTGTTCCTGCGCCGGCTTTAACATTTGAGGAGAGATGGAGATCCGAATCTCGGAAGAAGCAGGACGGGGAATTTCCAGCGCCGACAGGAGATCCAGATAATATTCCGAGACATGCCGGTTTCGAAAACCGGACAGGGGAATCCGGTGCGTCAGAAATTTTCCCCGCCGGCGAAAATCGAATCCGATTCGACGGCCGATTCCAAGGGCCGCCCCGGCGGCCGAGAATTGGCTGCTGAGGGAAAGGTCAAGCACGGTGTCCCAGCGTCGTTTCTTCAGCCGTCCAAAAAGCTTGAGGGTCTCTCGCCACCCCGCAGCCCGCAGCTCATCTTTTTCATAGACGATGCATTCTTTGAGATTGGGAAATAATTTCACCAAGCTCTCGGTCCGGCGATTGCATAAGAATCCCAAGACGGCATCGGGATGCGCCCGGTGCAGCGCCTCCAGCAAAGGCAGCGTACAGAGGACATCTCCGATGCCGTACGGATTGACGATCAGGATGCGCTGCATCATGCCCGGGTTTTATTTTGTGAGCACTGGCGGACAACGGCGGCGATCACCGCTTCGACAGGAATCGGAATTTCCGGATGCGGACTCTGCAAAACAATGTGTCCTTCTCCGACCGGACCCCATCGTTTTGGAGTCGCCGCCGGCCGCCGGCCTGTAAACAAAACGACGGTCGGCGTGCCCACGGCAGCGGCGACATGGACGGGCCCGCTGTCATTGGAAACCAGCGTCCTGCATTGTTTGAGCAATGCCGCCAGCTGGCGCAAAGACAGCCGTCCCACCAACGAGGTTACCGGAAAGGAAAAACCGGCCGAAAAATTCTCAGCGGGAATTTTTTCCTCCGGCCCGCCGATCAAAATAAGTTCCCCGATTCCTTCTTTGGAAAGTTGCTGCATCAGCTGCGCCATGCTGGCCAGCGGCCACTGCTTTTCCGGATCGCTGGTCCAGGGGTGAATGGCAATCCAAGGATTGCTCAAGGACAGCCCCTCTTTTTGCAGGGAGTCGATGAGGGCGGCTTCTTCCTGTTCCTCCACGCGAAGGCGGGGAATCCGATTGGCCGCCGTTGCCCCCAAGAGGCGAACCAGATCGAGGTTTGAATCCACCTCATGTTTTTGCCCCAGCGTTTTCCGATCCAGGATGGAGTCGGTCAAAAGGAATCCCAGCTTGCGCGCGTATCCGACGCGAACCGGAATGCCGGCCAAAAATGCCGCGGCATGAACGGTTTTTGAAGGATCCATGACCACGATGGCATCGTATTTTTTCCGTCGCAGCCAAAGCGCCGATCTGAAAATACCGCACCAACCGGCTCGGGAGCCCGCAGGCAGAGGAACGACCTCATCCGCAAACGGTTGTTTTGCGAGGAGCTCATGGATGGGGTTCCGGACGATCAGATGAACCGTGGCCCGATGGAAGCGTTCCTTGAGGGCCGCGACGGCCGGAAGATTCATCAGGACATCCCCGAGGCGGTCGGTCCTGACCACCGCGATGCGCCGGATTTCTTTGTCGAACATCCATTGCCGGTTCCGGTTGATGCCGTGCAACGCGTCCACCGATCCGAGGATGGACCACCACATCACGGCCAAGGGCAGGGAGTACCAATTGGTATCCATGGAGCTGTGAATGACGTACCCCGCTCCGCCGGCGATCAATGCCAGGGCGACGGTGCGCTCCCAGGAAGGCGGCTGGTCGTTGCGCCACCCTTGTTGGAAGAAGCGAAGCAGGACCCATCCAAAGAAAAACAGCCCCACCGCTCCCAGCTCCGCCGTCAATTGCAGGAAACAGTTGTGCGCGTACGGCGTTCCCCAAATGGCCGGGTCTTTGTACAACGGAAAGACGGCATTGAAAGTGTTCAGCCCGAATCCGAGAAACGGTTTTTGCCGGATCATGTTCAGGACTGTTTTCCAAATCAAAAGGCGTTCATCGGCTGAGCTGCCGGGGTGGACATCAAACAGATGGAGGAGCCGCTCCAGATAGGTCGGCGGTAAGAAAGCAACGATGGCTCCGACTGCGACGATCAATGGAATGACATGGCGGGTCCGGTAAAGCGTCACGGCCACCACGACTGAAAACGCAAATCCGATCCACGCCCCGCGCGAGTAAGTCAGCAGGAGACCGGCGATTAAGCTCCAGGCGATGGTCCAGGCCACACCGGAACGCCAGTACCGTTTTGCCTGCCATTCGGCCAAGCCGATGCCGGCGGCCATCCAGCCGGTCATGGCGGCATAAGCCCCGAAGTCGTTGGGATACTTCATGGCCGCAGTCAAACGTTTCCCGCCGGCGATCAAGCCCGGGGCGTCTCCGCGAAACAGGTCGGTTCCGCGCACCATTTGGACGATGCCGTCGAAGAACATGACCCCGCCCCAGGCGATCCACAACCACAAGATCCGCCGGATGGCCTTCCGATCCTGGAGGCCATCCGCGATCGCAAGATAGATGGCGACGTATTCCAGAGTTTGGCTGATGAATGAGCGCGAGGAGAGCGATCGATCAAACGACCAAAATATGGACAATCCCGACCACAGCGCCAACCCCGCCACGGGCAGCCCGAGGGAGCAGTGTTTGAGCGTAAAATCCCGCGCGCGCAACTTCTGGAAAATCCAGGCCAGGATCAGGACGGTTGCGCCGATCTCCGTCAGCGCGCGCGAGCACGGAATGCCCAAGAGCATCAGCCAGAAACCAACCTCCAGCGCGTCAATACGCATTTTTCACCGCCCCAAACGACCGGTAGAGAATGACGCAATCCAGCCACAGCGACCAGTTCTCCAGATAAAAAAGATCGTATTTCGTGCGCTCATCAATGGAGGTGTCTCCCCGCAGTCCGTGGATCTGGGCCCAGCCGGTCATCCCGGAACGGATTCTGTGGCGGGTCATGTAGCGCGGGACGTCCTCTCTGAACTGACGGACAAAATGCGGCCGCTCCGGGCGGGGTCCCACCAAGCTCATGTCGCCCGCCAAAACGTTGAGCAATTGCGGCAGCTCATCCAGATTCCACCGTCTCAAGAAAATCCCGGTGCGGGTGCGGCGGTCATCGCCGGGTTGGGTCCACACGGGGCCTGTTTTTGTTTCCGCGCCCACGCGCATGGTTCTGAATTTGAGCATCTGAAAGTGTTTTCCGTCTTGCCCCACTCTTTCTTGAACATAAAAGATGGGGCCGGGGGAATCCCGGCGAATCATCCAGGCGATCACGCCCCAGAGGGGCAATGTGATCAACAGCGCGACGGAAGCCGCTGTCAAATCGAGCGCGCGTTTTTTAAACCGGCTCCAGGGATCCATCAGCGGCGTTTCGCGCAATCCCAGCAACGGAAACCCGGCGACATCCTGGACACCCACGGTGGTGGTCAGGAGCCCGACCAGGTCCGGCAC
>JACQQZ010000119.1 GCA_016206755.1 Candidatus Omnitrophota bacterium | reverse complement strand
CACATCGGCTCGCAGATTACCGAACCGAAGCCGTTCGTAGCGGCCATTCGAAAAGCGCTGACATTCATCGATCGCGTCAATGCGCACAAAAACAAATCCGCCCAGATCAACAAGCCAGAGGGCAGTGGTGCGGCTTCCTCTGGCCGCATCCAGTGGCTCAACATCGGCGGTGGTTTGGGGATTGTTTATCGCAATGAGCGCCCTCAAACCGCGCAAGAATTCGCCGAAGCCATTCTGCCGCTGCTCAAGGGGCGCAAGCTGAAACTGATTCTCGAACCGGGACGTTTCATCGTCGGCAACAGCGGCATTCTGGCCACCGAAGTGCTGTACATCAAGCGAACGCCTGTGAAGAGTTTTGCCATTGTCGACGCCGGGATGAACGATCTGATTCGCCCCAATCTCTACGGGGCCTATCATGAAATTTTACCCGTGGCTCCTCGACCAGGACAAATGCGACTGACGAAGAGCTTGGCTGCGGCCAGAGGAAGCCGCACCAACGCCCGCTGGCTATACGATGTCGTCGGCCCGGTCTGCGAAAGCGGCGACTGCTTTGCCAAAGCCCGCCGCCTAAGTCCTTTGGCGCCCGGCGATGTCTTGGCAATCATGAGCGCCGGGGCATACGGATTTGCCATGGCCAGCAATTACAACGCCCGCCCGCGGCCTGCGGAGGTTTTGGTGATGGGAAAGAAGGCGCATCTGGTCCGGCAGCGCGAGACTTTGAAAGATTTGGTGCGCGGCGAAAAAATCCCTGCGGAGATCCGGTGAAGAAAACGGTCCGGTTTGTCAAAACCGTCGGAACAGGCAATGATTTTATTTTGGTCGACCTCAGGCGTCAGCGCCTCAGCGCGCCGCCCAAGCATCTGGCGCAAAAATGGTGCCGGCGCAGCCGCTCTATCGGAGCCGATGGCATTTTGACTGTGGAACCATCGAAAAAAGCGGCTGTGAAAATGCGCGTCATCAATCCGGATGGCAGCGAAGCGGACATGTGCGGCAATGGAGCGCGCTGCGCCGCCTTCTATGTCGCCAGCCGGAATAAAACCAAGCGCCTGACGCTCGAAACTGGGGCAGGGATTATCCAAGCGTACGTTCCTTCCAAGCGACGGGTCCGGGTGACGCTCACGCAGCCCTCTGAAATCCGAACCGTTCCATTGACGGCGCTGATGAAACATTTTACGGCTTATCACGTTACGACCGGCGTGCCGCACGCCGTCATTGCCGTCCCCAACATCCGGGAGATGGATGTTGCGAGGATGGGACCGGCCATTCGCTTTCATCGCGCCTTTCGCCCGCGCGGGGCGAATGTCGATTTTATTCAGGTCTTAAATCCGCACGCTTTGCGCGTCCGCACCTATGAACGCGGCGTGGAGTCGGAAACACTGGCCTGCGGGACAGGGGCCGTGGCCGCGGCGCTGGTGGCCTCCCGCTTGGGATGGGTCAAATCTCCCGTGGCCGTTTATCCGACCAGCGGCGAGCGCCTTGTGATTCGATTTGACGCAGCCAACGGCACCTGGAAGAATGTTTCTTTGGAAGGGGAAGTCCGGGAAGTGTTCGAGGGGGAAATTTTAAATGAAAAGGCGTAACGTTCGGCCCATTTTAAAGAGCTTGCGCGGTTCCATGGCGGCGTTGGTCACGCCGTTTAGGCAATCCCGGATTGATGAGAAACGGCTGCGCGGATTGGTCGAGTGGCACATTCGCTCAGGGACGAGCGGCTTGGTTCCCTGCGGCACCACCGGCGAGTCGGCCACGCTCTCTTACGATGAGCATGAGCAGGTCGTTGAGCTGGTTGTCCAAGCGGCCCGCGGCCGCATCCCCGTCATTGCGGGAACCGGCTCCAACAACACCAGTGAAGCCATTCGTCTGACGCGACACGCCCAGCAGGCCGGTGCGGATGCCGCGCTGCTGATCAACCCTTATTACAACCGGCCCACGCAAGAAGGCCTCTACCGGCACTTCAAGGCGGTGGCCGAAGCGGTGGAGATTCCTCTGGTTCTCTACAACATCCCCTCGCGAACCGGCGTGAATATGGAGCCGGAAACATTCGCGCGCCTGCGAAACCACAAAAACATCGTCGGTGTCAAAGAAGCCAGCGGCTCTCTGGAGCAGATGGCCCGGATCAAATTGCTCTGTGGCGATGATTTCGTTCTCATCTCCGGAGACGACGGGCTGACGCTTCCGGTTCTTGCCATCGGCGGCACCGGAGTCATCTCCGTTTTGGCAAACATCGTGCCCAAAGAAGTCGAGCGGCTGGTGCGCGCAGTCGAAAAAGGTAACCTGGAAGAAGCGCGGCGGTTGCATTACAAGTTGCTGCCGTTGGCCAAAACACTTTTCATTGAAACCAATCCGATTCCGGTCAAGACAGCGATGGGGATGATGGGGCTGATCGATCCGGAGCTCCGGCTTCCGATGTGCCCGATGGCCCCGGCCAACCAAGAAAAGCTTGTGGTTGCATTGCGCCAGTATGGCTTGTTGAAAAAACGCTGATCATGCCCAGCACGAAGAGAGTCAAGGTGGCGATAGCGGGCTGCTGCGGGCGAATGGGTTCGCTGGTTTGCAACCTGGCATTGGAGGACGCTTCCTTCCAAGTGACCGGCGCGCTCGAGTCGGCCCGCAATGCCAATCTTGGCCAAGACTTGGGGCAAACGCTGGGACGCGCGACGACCCAAGTCATCATCACCGAAGACATTCCTTCGGCGCTGGCCGATGCGCAGATCCTCATCGACTTTACGACGCCTGAAGCCACGCTGGGGCACGCTCAAGTCGCCGCACAACTTAAAAAAACGATGCTCATCGGAACCACCGGCTTCTCGCCTGCACAAATGAAGAATCTGCAATCGCTGGCGAAAAAAATCCCCATCTTTTGGTCTTCCAATATGTCGATCGGCATCTTGGCCGTGCGAAGAATGCTTCAAAAAAGCGCCCGTGTATTGGTCGATTTCGGATTGACTCCAAAATTGAGCGTTTTCGAGATCCATCACGTTCACAAAAAAGACGCCCCCAGCGGCACAGCCAAACAGATCAAAGAAGATCTGCTCAAGGCATTCTCTGCCAAAGAAAACCAAGTTCCCGTGACGTACGATCGCAAGGGGGAAGAGATCGGATACCATCAAGTCGCGGTTGATCTGGGGCAGGAAGTGATCAAAATCGAGCATCAGGCAAAATCGCGCGAGATTTTTGCGGCGGGCGCATTGGCCATTGCGAAAAAGATGGCGAAAAGCAAACCCGGCTTCTATACGATGGATTCTCTTTATCAATGACCCCCGTCCATTCAAGCGGTCCCATTCCGGTTGCCCAACGGCTGACGCAGCTTCCCCCATATCTGTTTGCGCAAATCGACGCCGCCAAGCGCGCGGCCCGCGCGCAAGGCCGGGATTTGGTGGACTTGGGGGTAGGGGACCCCGATCAACCGACCCCTGCTTTTATCTTGCAAGCGATGGCCAAAGCGATCCGCGATCCGAAAAACCATCGCTATGCCTTGGATCAAGGGATGCCGGCGCTTCGGGAGACGATCGCAGAATGGTACCTGACGCGTTTTCGCGTCAAGCTAGATCCGGCCACTGAAATTCTGCCGCTGATCGGGTCTAAAGAAGGCATTGCGCATCTTCCGCTGGCATTCGTTAATCCCGGGGACAGCACCTTGGTTCCGGATCCCTGCTATCCGCCGTACCGCACAGGCACCATTTTGGCCGGTGGAACACCCATTGCGCTTCCTCTGAGAGAAGAGAATGACTTCTTGCCGGATATTTCCGGCATCCGGCGCAGCTGCAAATCGAACACAAAAATCCTCTATCTCAACTATCCGAACAATCCGACCGGAGCCACGGCAACGCTCGGATTTTTCAAAGACGTCGCCGCCCTGGCGCTTCAAAAAAAACTTTTGGTCGCGCACGATGCCGCATATTCCGAGCTGGCCTTTGATGGCTTAAAGCCGCCGAGCTTCTTGCAGGTTTCCGGAGCGAAAGAGGTCGGAATTGAATTTCACTCGCTCTCGAAGACATACAACATGACCGGCTGGAGAATCGGATGGGCCTGCGGCAACGCCCAGGCCATTGCAGTGCTGGGAAAGGTCAAGTCCAATGTGGATTCCGGAATTTTTCAAGCCATCCAAGTCGCCGGAATTGCCGCGCTGAAATCTCCACCCAAAAAACTTGCCCCGCTCTTGGCCGCTTACCAGAGGCGACGCGCGATTCTCGTGGAAGGTTTGCGCAAGCAGGGCTGGCCTGCACCCACCCCGAAAGCCACTTTTTATCTGTGGACGCGCATCCCGAAAAACAAACGCTCTGCCGAGGTGGCGCAAGAACTCCTCAGGGTAAATGTCGTTGCAACTCCAGGCAACGGGTTCGGAGAAGCAGGGGAAGGGTACATTCGCATGGCGATGACGGTTCCGGAGGCGCGCATTCGAGAAGCGGTGCGGCGCATGGGCCGGTTGAAGCTATGGTCGACGCGTACATCGGCATCGGCTCGAATCTAGGCAACCGCCGGCAGCTGATTCAAGACGCCGTCAAGCGGCTCGGGCGGCTGCCGCAGACCACTGTGATCAAAACATCCCAAGTGAAGGAATATCTCCCCGTCGGCGGCCCTCCTCAAAACAATTATTTCAACACTGTCGCCGCCATCTCCACATCCCTGACGCCTCAGGAACTTATGAAACAACTTCAATCCATCGAAAAGCAGTTGGGCCGAATACGACCGGACGCTGTTCGATGGGGACCTCGCACAATCGATTTGGACCTTTTGCTCTACGGTGGGCAAGTCATCGACGAAACAGATTTGCAAGTCCCGCACCCAAGAATGCATGAACGCAAATTCGTCCTCGAACCGCTCAGTGAAATCGCCCCGGATGTCATTCACCCCACTCTCAAACGTCCCATCAACTCGCTGGCATCTCAATGTTCATGACCAATCGCTCGCTGTACAGCGGTACCCTCTGAGCCAATTTCCATGAAAATTATCACCGATCCGCGAGCGATGCAGCGATGGGGCGCTCAGGCGAAAGTGAAAAAGCTTTCGGTGGGGTTGGTGCCGACGATGGGTGCGCTGCATGAGGGACATCTGTCGCTGATTCGCCGTGCGCGCCGCCAAAACGATCGCGTGGCCGTCAGCATCTTCATCAACCCCATTCAGTTCAATCAAAAATCAGATTACCGGAAATATCCAAGGCCGCTTCGGCAAGATCTACAACTTTTGCGCCAACAAAATGTCGACGTTGTTTTCATGCCGAGTGCCGAGAGTTTGTATCCGAAAAATTTTCAGACATTCGTTGAGGTCGCCGATCTCAGTAAGGCGTGGGAGGGGAAGCACCGCCCCGGGCATTTTCGCGGCGTGACGACCGTCGTCGCAAAACTGTTCAATTTGGCGCAACCGGCCCGCGCTTACTTCGGCGAAAAAGACGCGCAGCAGGCGCGCATCCTCGAGAAAATGGCCGAGGACCTTCACTTTCCACTTCAAGTGATCGTGCTTCCCACCGTGCGCGAAAAAAGCGGCCTGGCCTTCAGCTCGCGCAACGCCCGGCTGTCTCCGTCGGAGAGAAAGCAGGCCCTCGTCGTATTTCACGCTTTACAAGCCGGGGGCCGGTTGATAGAATGCGGGGAACGTCGACGAGCGGTCGTCGAGAAAAAGATGCGCGGATGTTTTCAGAAGCAGCACGGCGTGCGATTGGAGTATGCTGCCGCAGTCCACCCTGAAACATTCGAACGGCAAAACGGTTTGGGCGCTCATGTGCGGTTGCTGGTCGCAGGGCGGGTGGGGCAGATTCGGCTCATCGACACCCTGCTGGTGCATAGAAAAGGTTAATCCCCGATGCTGCGTGAGATGTACAAGTCCAAGATTCACCGCGCGACCGTCACCGAAGCCAACCTTCAATACCAGGGTTCCATTACCCTGGACAAGAAACTGATGGATGCCGCCGATCTTCTTCCGAACGAAAAAGTCCAGGTCGTCAATCTCCACAACGGGACACGGATTGAAACATACTGCTTTGAAGGAAAACCGGGAACCGGCGTTGTGTGCATGAATGGCGCCGCGGCGCGTTGGGCGCAGGTGGGCGATGAAATCATCATCATCGCTTATGCGTTGATGGACACCGCTGAAGCCAAAAAGCACAAACCGCGCGTCCTGTTTGTCGATAGAAACAACCGCCTACGCAAGGTGAAGCAATCCGGCTGATGGTAGGAATCGTGGGTTGCGGGGCCATCGGTTCTTCCTTGGCGCATGCCTTGGAAAAACCGGATTTTTCGAAAATGTTCCGGATCGCGGGCTTGTGCGATCTGGAGCCGGCTCATGCGCGCCGGTTGGCAAAACAGCTTAAAAAGAACGCCCCCATCCTCCCCCTTTCGGAGCTGATTCAACGCAGCCACATCGTCATCGAAGCCACTTCTGTTTCCGCGGCGCCCGCCATTGTCCAGCGCGCCCTTCAAAAAGGGCGGACCGTCGTCGCTCTTTCCGTCGGAGCCATTCTTCCTTTTGCTCAAAAATTACGCCGGTGGGTTAGAAATGGGCGGCTCCAGATCCCATCCGGCGCCATCGGCGGATTGGATGCCGTCAAAGCGGCGCGGCACGGAGGATTGCGCCGCGTGACATTGACCACCCGAAAACCGCCGCTGTCGCTCAAAGGCGCCCCGTTACTAAAAACAAAACGGTTCAACCTGGACCGGCTCAAACGTCCAGTCACCTTATTCCGAGGAAACGCTGCTCAGGCGATTCGCGCGTTTCCTCAAAACATCAACGTCGCCGCCACATTGAGCATGGCGGGGTTGGGCGCACACAAAACTCGGGTGCGGATCATCGCAGATCCCGCAATCCGCCGAAACATCCATGAAATTGAAGCTACGGGAGCATTTGGCCGGCTCAATTTTCGCATGGAAAATCTGCCCTCAAAGCAGAATCCAAAAACCAGCGTGCTGGCTGTTTTCTCCGCTTTGACCACCCTCGAGCAGCTGGCCCAAAATTGGCACATCGGCACTTAGGGCGCCTTTTAAGCAACAACTCCATAGGAAAGGGGGTGAGTTCATGGCAGAAAAAATTGCAAAAGCCGGAATCAAGCGCGCAAAGGGTTACCTCTACTATCTGGACAAGCAGGGGGATGTCTCTCGCGCCAAGATGGCCCGCGGCGGTCGCAGAAAGAAGAAGCGCTAAGAGTTTCGCCACGCAGTTCCAAGCAAACCTCCGTCCCATTCAAAGGTGGCGGAGGTTTGCTTTTTTCGTATAATAGAAGGGTTATGGCTAGAGCTCACCCCGCAACCGCCTTCCTACTGCACGCGCGCCTGGCGGCCTGTGCCTTTGCGCCGTTTTGGCTCGGCACAAGCATCGCGCGTTCGCTACGAAAGGGGGTTTCGGGGTGAGCTCTATCGTCATTCGCGGAGCCCGCGAGCACAACCTCAAAGGAATCGACCTGGAGCTTCCCCGAAACGCCCTGATTGTCTTCACGGGGCTGTCCGGTTCCGGAAAATCCTCCCTGGCCTTCGACACGCTGTACGCCGAAGGCCAGCGCCGCTACGTGGAAAGTCTCTCCGCTTACGCCAGGCAATTCTTAGAGCAGCTTCAAAAACCGAATGTCGAGCACATCGATGGGCTTTCCCCGGCCATTGCGATCGAACAGCGGATGTCCGGTTCAAACCCCCGCTCAACGGTCGCCACGCAAACGGAAATTTACGACTATTTGCGCCTGCTGTTTGCGCGGGTCGGGGAAGCGCATTGCCCTCAGTGCCGCCGGCCCATCCATCCTCAGACGCCGCAGGAGATCGTGTCGCAAATCCTGCGCCTGCCTCCAGGGCAGCCGGTTCAGATCATTGCGCCGGTGATTCGCGGAAGAAAAGGGGAGCATCTTGACCTTTTGAAGATGCTCCAGCGCGAGGGATTCACGCGCGTCCGGGTCGACAATGAAATCAAGGAACTCTCCAGCCCCATCAAATTGGATAAAAAAAGAGCCCACACCATCGAGGTGATCGTCGATCGCCTGACGGCGGCCGAGGGCGCGAAAAACCGGCTGACAGATTCCGTCGAGACAGCTTTGAAAGCCGGCAAAGGCACCGTGCTGGTCGTTCCCGCCGGCGGAAAAGAGCTGCTCTTGAGCGAAAAATTCGGATGCCCGGATTGCGGCGTCAGCTTTGCAGAGCTGGAGCCGCGGCTGTTTTCTTTCAACAGCCCCTACGGCGCTTGTCCCACTTGCCACGGCTTGGGCACCCGGCTGGAGATTGACCGGGAATTGGTGGTGCCGGATGCTTCCAAATCGATTCTGGAAGGCGCGCTCGAGCCGTGGAAGCGGGGGGGCCGGGGCTCCATCATGTATCATCGGGCCTTGCTGCGCGAGCTGGCCCACGAGCTTCGATTCCAACTGGACACGCCTTATCAGCAGCTTCCGGAACGCATTCGTAAAATCATCCTGCTTGGATCCGGCGAGGTTTACGTTTGGGGCAAACCGTTCGAAGGGGTCATCCCCAATCTTGAACGCCTCTTTCGAGAAAGCGACAGCGACTTCGTCAAAGAGGAGATTTCAAAGTTCATGGCGACGCAGCCGTGCCCCGCCTGCCTTGGCCGGCGCCTCAAGCCGGAAGCCCCCTCGGTGACAGTCAAGGGCCAATCGATCATTGACGCCACCCGCCTGTCTGTCTCCCAAGCCAAAGAGACATTTGAAACCGTTCAGCTCGCCGAGCGCCAGGCGCAAATTGCCAAACCGATTCTCAAAGAAATTTGCCAACGCCTGCAATTCCTCATCGATGTCGGATTGGACTACCTCACGCTCGACCGTTCCAGCAACACGCTCTCGGGCGGGGAAGCCCAGCGAATCCGGCTGGCCACGCAAATCGGAGCGGGCCTGGTGGGCGTTCTCTACATTCTCGATGAGCCTTCCATCGGCCTCCATCAGCGCGACAATCAAAAACTCATTCAGACGCTCAAAAAGCTCAGGGATCTGGGCAACACGCTCATCGTCGTCGAGCACGATGAAGACACCATCCGCATGGCCGATTACATTGTGGACTTGGGGCCGGGCGCGGGCAAACACGGCGGGGAAGTGGTGGTCGCAGGAACGCTGGAGGATGTTTTAAAATCGAAACCGTCGCTGACAGGCCAATATCTGCGCGGCGACCTGCAAATCCCCGTTCCAGAAACCCGGCGCCCCTGGGCCAAGCGCCCTGCGCTGGAAATTCGCGGGGCCAGCGAACACAACTTGAAAAAAATCAACGTCCGGATTCCGATGGGGGTTCTCACCTGCGTCACCGGAGTCTCCGGTTCCGGAAAATCGACGCTGATCGAGGACATTCTCCATCGAGCCATCGCCCAGCATCTCTACCGGTCTCGAACCAAGCCCGGCGCGCACGATAAAATCACGGGGCTCGAGCACGTCGACAAAATCATTGTCATCGATCAATCCCCGATCGGACGCACGCCCCGCTCCAACCCGGCCACCTACACCGGGGCCTACGGCCCGATCCGGGATCTCTTCGCCAAAACACAGGAAGCCCGCGCGCGGGGATTCCAACCGGGGCGTTTTAGCTTCAACGTCAAAGGCGGCCGGTGCGAGGCCTGCCAGGGCAACGGCTTGATTCGAGTGGAGATGCATTTCCTGCCGGACGTCTACGTCACCTGCGAAGTCTGCCACGGCCAGCGCTTCAACGACCCCACGCTGGAAGTGCGCTACAAGGGCTCGAACATTTCCCAGGTGCTCCGGATGACGATCGAGGAATCGCTGGGGTTGTTTGAAAGCATTCCTTCCATCCGCTCCAGGATGCAAACGCTCGTCGATGTCGGCTTGGGCTACATGGAATTGGGGCAATCGGCCACGACGCTCTCCGGCGGGGAAGCGCAACGCGTCAAATTGGCCGCGGAATTGTCCAAAACCGCCACCGGAAAAACGCTCTACCTCTTGGATGAACCGACCACCGGACTTCATTTCGCCGACATCCAAAAACTTCTCGACGTTCTGCACGCCTTGATCGACCGCGGCAACACCATCGTCGTCATCGAGCACAACTTGGACGTCATCAAAACCGCCGATTACCTCATCGATCTCGGGCCGGAAGGGGGTGACGCGGGCGGGCGGCTGGTCGGGGCGGGCACGCCGGAAGATTTGATAAAAATTCCGCAGTCGTACACCGGCCGGCATCTGAAAAAGCTATTGCCCGACGGAGAACGCCGTGCTAAGTTGTCGTAATCCCATGCGCATCACCTTCTGGCTCCTCCTCGGAATCGCCGGGGGGACGGCATTGCTGGTCCTCCCCCCCTCCGCAAGCGCTTCGGCGGAAGAGGATCAATT
>JACQQZ010000118.1 GCA_016206755.1 Candidatus Omnitrophota bacterium | reverse complement strand
GCGCCGTATAGTACCGGCATGAACGCCCTGAAATTAGGCCCCGCCTTCTTTGAGGCCGCAGATCCTGACGGTTTCAAAATCCTTCTGACGAAACGGGTGTGGTTCGGCCATGTTTTGGGGAGTGATGAGAGGGTATTCCGCACAGGGCGCTTCACCCGTGATCATGTGAAGGGGACCATCGAGAAACCCGTCGAGGTTCGACAAAATGAGAAGGCGCATCGGCTGAATCGGGTATACTATAGGGAATGGAAAGGTGTGGACAAGCTGAACCCCTACCTGCGCATCAGCGCTTGGGTTCATGAACCGGGCTCCAAGCGAGGGTTTGTGACCTCGGTCGTTCCTGTGGCGTTCATTCCGCCGGTAGATAAGATTTCGGAGGAGAAGAAGGTATGGCAAAAATAATGCTTCGGTATGACGCTCCATGCGATGTGCTTTATGTCAGGAGCCGTCAGGCCAAGACGGTGAATGTTCCGATCTCCGCCGATGAAATTCTCTGCGTTGATCCGGATGCTCTGGAGGTGGTGGGGTCCATCCACACGAATTTCAGCATCACCTATCCCAAGATTGTTAAGGTGCTGGAGCAGGATTCAAAGACCGCGCGAGAAGGGGCGGAGGAATTCTTTGAGTTGGGTTTGCGTGATTTGAATGCCAGTCTCTCCGCGTTTCGATCCAAGAAGGCCCTCCTTGATTTCTTGAAGAACGAACGCGGCGGTTCAAGAGTTCGGGTCCACGCCTGATCTTTCTGCCGTCCTGCCGTTCCTTTCCGTGCTAACGCGGGGCTAACAGAATAGGCCAGACCGGTCCCCATCAGCGATAACCACCGGCAAAAACCATCCCTCCCCAATTGCAGCTTCCCTCTGCGCAACTCCCACCAGCAGCACCGGATGGCCGACCCGGAGGCGGCGAGGCCGCCGCCGGAGGGCGCTGGGTGGGATTCCAGGAATTGGGTTCGGGACCAAGAGGTCAAATCCCCGTTTATGCGTTCCAAGTTAGAATTTCCTGTTGGGGGCACTAAATTCAGGGGTAAAATACTCCCGTGTCTCACCGAACACTCCCAAATCCATCCGTTGTTTATCAGATTCTCCAGTCCGGCCGGGCCGCGTCGTTGGGCTTGCGGCTGGAGGGTTGCGATTCGCCCGCGGCCGCTTTTGAGTCTCTGGTCGGCGGCAACTGCCCGTTTTTATTGGAGAGCGGCCGTCAGCGTCCGGTAACGGGGCGTTACTCTTTCTTTGGATGCGACCCGTCCTGGACGTTGCAATCCAAAGGAGGCAACGGCAATCCTTTTTCCGAAATCCGCCGCCGGCTGAACGAATTTCAAACCGTTGAGCTCAGTGAGAGCCCTCCTTTTTCCGGAGGCGTTGTTCTGGCTCTGGGGTACGACGCCGGACGGTGGTTTGAGCGGCTGCCCGAAAAAGCGCGCGATGATCTCAACCTTCCCGATCTGGTTGCCGCTTGCTACGAGACGGTGTTTGCTTTCGATCATCTGAAGTCTTGCGCTTGGGTTCTGACGCGGTTGCTTCCTGGATCTGACGTTGAAAAAATTTACGCCGAAGGGGTAGGGCGTTTGCAGAATTTGGCCAGGCGTTTGGAAGAGACCCGCCCCGTTCTTTCTTCCACAACGCCTCAGGATGCATCGCCGGTGCATGCCGAAATCAATCAAGCTGCCTTTGAACAAATGGTCCGCCGCGCCAAAGAATACATCGCCCGCGGCGATATTTATCAAGCCAACCTGTCTCAACGCTTCACGGCCCCGATGCGCCAACCGCCTTGGCAATTGTACAAAAGCTTGCGCGAGATCAACCCATCACCTTTTGCGGCGTATTGGGACATGGGGCAATTCCAAATTGTCAGCGCTTCGCCGGAGCGTTTGGTTCGATTGATGGGTCGCGACGTTGAAACGCGGCCCATTGCCGGGACGCGGCCCAGAACCGGGCAAAACTGGCAGGATGAAAAATTGCAAGAAGAATTGCTTCAAAATCCGAAAGAACGCGCCGAACACCTCATGCTGGTGGACTTGGAGCGCAACGATCTTGGCAGAGTCTGTGAATTTGGTTCTGTGGAAGTCAGCGACCTGATGGCCCTGGAGGCCTATTCCCATGTTTTTCACATTGTCTCGAACATTCGGGGAAAGCTTCAGGAAGACCGTGATTGGGTGGATTTGGTCGGAGCGATGTTTCCGGGAGGGACCATCACCGGTTGTCCCAAAATCCGGTCCATGGAAATCATCGATGAATTGGAGCCCGTCCGCCGGCAATTTTATACCGGATCGATCGGCTACGTCAGTTTTACCGGCAACATGGACCTGAACATTCTGATCCGCAGCGCGATTGTGACCGGAGGGAATGTTTACGTCCAAGTCGGCGCGGGAATCGTAGCGGACTCGGACCCGACCCGGGAATATGAAGAAACGCTGCACAAAGCGCGTGCCTTGATGTTGGCGCTGGAAGGGAAGACGGCAGATGCCTTGGTGGGATGACGCGCGATGCTCCATTTTTGAAACGATTCGCGTCCAGGAGGGGCGTCCTGTGGCGATGCAAGCGCACTGGAAACGCTTGATCGATGCCCAAAAATTATTGCTTCGCAAATTGCCTTCGCGAACATTGGAGGATTCCGTGCGTCAGGCCGCCCGGCGATTGCCGTCAGGGGAAGGGGGGGTGCGTGTCGGCGTCACGACATCAGGTCAAACTGTTTCTGAATCGATTTTGCCGCGCGGCCGCCGATGGAGCGTCCCCTTGAAGCAAGGCGTGTCTGTGGCGACGGCCGTCGGTCCGGGAGGGTCTTTTCATTCTCAGTGGCCCCAGATCAAACATGGCGATCGTCTCCCGGGGGTGTTGGCCTGGGGACAGCTTTATCCGCAACGGATCTTCGAGCAGATCTGGTGCAATGCGCAGGGGCATGTTTCCGAGGGAACGTTCTCCTATATTTTTATTTGGAGAAAAGGAGTTTTGGTCACGCCGCCCGTGTCGGCGGGTGTTTTGCCGGGGATCGTCCGCGAAAATCTGTTGGGCCTGGCGCGGCGCTTGAAAATCCCGGCGGCGGAACAGCTTTTTACCCGCCACGAGCTCTTTACGGCCGAGGAAGCATTTTTGACGAACAGTCTCATCGGCATCGTGCCGGTCCGCCAGGTGGATTGCAGAAGGATCGGCGCAGTTTGTCCGGGGGAGACCACCCGGAAATTGCAGCGGGCTTACCGGAAATTAATCCCCCGGTTCAAGAAAGGTTCATCTTTATGACGACGGTTCGACGGGCGTTGATCAGCGTTTCCGATAAAACGGGCCTCCTGCCATTCGCGCAGGGTTTAAGCCGCTTGGGCATTCAGATTCTTTCCACCGGCGGAACCGCGAAGCTTTTGCGGGCCAATCAAATCAAAGTGCAGGAGGTCTCTGATTTTACGGGATTCCCCGAGCTTTTTGAGGGCCGCGTCAAGACGCTGCATCCCAAAGTCCATGGCGGTATTTTGGCCAAGCGTTCCCATCCCGCACACCTGTCTCAAGTCAAACGCCACGGCATTGAATTCATTGACCTGGTCGTCGTCAATCTTTATCCGTTTGAAGCCACGGTGCGGGACGGCAAAGCCGGCCTGGACGAGGCAATCGAGCAGATTGACATCGGCGGTCCGGCCATGCTGCGCTCGGCGGCAAAGAATTTTAAAAGCGTCGGCGTGGTTTGCCAACCTTCCCGATACGCGCAAGTCTTGGCCGAATTGGAAAAGCAGAAAGGCCGTTTGTCCGATCAAACCTTGTACAATTTGGCCGTCGAATCCTTTGGGCATACCGCTTGGTACGACACCGCCATTCATCACTACTTGCGAAGCCGCCGCAGTCCCGATGCGAAAGCCCCCTTGGCCGAGCGCATTGCTTTCCAGGCGGTCAAAGTCCAGGATTTGCGCTACGGTGAGAATCCGCATCAGCGCGGCGCGTTCTATCAAACTTTTCCGCCCGTGGGCATGCCCGCACCGGAGAATTCGCCGGCGCCCGTTGGTCTTGCCGCTGCGACCCAGCTCCACGGAAAGCATCTGTCATTCAACAATCTCTTGGATTTGTCTGCCGCTTGGAGTTTGGTCAATGAATTCAAAGAGCCGTGCGCGGCCATCCTCAAGCACACCAATCCATGCGGCGTTGCCTGCGCCGCCGCTTTGAAACCGGCTTTTGAAAGGGCCCACGCCTGCGATCCTTTGTCCGCGTTTGGCTCCATCATCGGCGTCAATCGCGTGGTGGACGCCCCCGCCGCCAAAACGATTCTCAAAAGCGGATTTTTGGAGTGCATTGCAGCGCCCGGTTATGAAAGGCAAGCCCTCAAACTCCTCCAGCAGAAAAAGAACTTGCGGATTTTGCGCATTCCTGCTTTCCAAGGCAACGGCCCTGGATTCGATGTCAAAACGGTGGCGGGAGGTTTCTTGATTCAGGATACGGATCAGGAAGGAGCCGACGCGAGCCGGTGGAAAACAGCAACGCGCAAACGTCCGACGGCTCAACAGCTCAAGAGTTTGGTTTTTGCGTGGCTTGTCGCCAAGCATGTGAAGTCCAACGCGATCGTGGTGGCGCAGGGGACACAGACGGTGGGGATCGGCGCCGGCCAAACCAGCCGCGTGGACAGCTCTGCGCTGGCGCTCAAGAAGGCAGGGCGCCGCGCCAAGGGGGCCGTGATGGCCAGCGACGGATTTTTCCCGAAAGCGGACGGCGTGCAAGTGGCGGTGCGCGCCGGCATCCGCGCCATTGTCCAGCCGGGCGGGTCGATTCGAGACAAAGAGGTGATTGCTGCTGCGGACCGGGGCAAGGTGGCCATGGTTTTGACGGGGCAGCGGCATTTCCGGCATGGATGACCTTCGAGAAGCCCTCCTTTATTTGGAACGGTTCACGAATTACGAACGCACCGCGCCTTCTCTTGCCGACCTCGGACTTTCCCGGATGGAGGAGCTGCTTTCCCGGATCGGCTCGCCTCAGGCGGCTTGGCGTTCCATTCATGTGGCCGGAACAAAAGGGAAGGGTTCCACCTGCGCATTGACCGCCGGTATTCTAAAAGCGGCTGGTTTTCGTGTCGGGCTGTACAGTTCCCCGCACCTGATCGATTTGCGCGAACGAATCCAGATCAACGGGCAGTGGGTTTCCGAAAGCGAGTTCATCGAGGCCATTGAAGTGGTGCGCGCCGCCGAATCGGCCCTGACGACGCGCCCCACTTATTTCGAAATGTTCACGGCGGCAGCTTTTTGGTTGTTTGCCAGGCACAGAATTGACGTTGCCGTCGTCGAGGTTGGTTTGGGGGGCCGTTTGGATGCGACCAACGTTTTAAGCCCCGAAATTTCCGCGATCACTCCCGTGAGTTTTGATCACATGCAAGTTTTGGGGAGCACGCTCTCTCAAATCGCCCAAGAGAAGGCCGGCATCATCAAACAAAACACGCCGGTGGTTGTTGCGCCTCAGCCGAGGGAAGTCCGGGATCAAATTGAGCGGGTTGCAAAAGAACGCTCCAGCCCCTTGCGATTTGTCGAAGATCAGGTTCAATGGAAGATCCTTTCTCAATCTCCCGACGGACAAAAAATCCAATTCAAAATTTCCAAAAAAGACATGGAAGTATTCCTGCCGCTTTTGGGCGAGCATCAAGCCGTGAATTTGGCGACTGCCCTTGCCATTCTGGAACGATTTTCTATTTCACACGCAGCCAAAGGCCCGAGAGCCATTCGGGAAGGAGCCAGGTCCGTGGTATGGCCCGGGCGTTTTCAGATTGCCGGACGCAACCCTTGGATGGTGCTGGATGGCGCCCACAACGCCGCCTCCGCGCGCGCGCTGGCTCAAACGCTTCGGTCCGTTTTTCCTCGCGCGCGCATCCATTGCGTCGTCGGCATTGCGGCGGATAAAGACGTCGGCGGGTTTGCCCAAGCCCTCCGAACGGTTTCCGAGCGCGTGATTGCGACCCGGGCGCCTACGCCGCGCGCTTTGGACGCGGCGGAATTGGGCGAGAGCTTAAAGCAGTGGTTCCCCGGCGTAGAAATTGAACCGGATCCGGCCCGCGCCGTCGAACGGGCAAAACAATCGGCCGGTCCGGAAGATTGCGTCGCGATCACCGGTTCTTTGTATTTGGTCGGTTTCTGTTTGCGCGAAGGCGCGGTTTGCCATGGATGATACGATTGCGGCCATCGCAACGGCGTTGGGCGAGTCGAGCATCGGCGTGGTGCGCGTCAGCGGCGCTCAAGCCGTTTCGATTGTCGCCAAAATTTTTCGGCCGGCCGGCGGCAAACCGTTGGAAAAAGCCCCAACGCATACCGTTCATTACGGCTGGATTGCCCATCCTGCCGATCGGTCGGAAGTCGACGAGGTCCTTGTGACGGTCATGCGCGCCCCGCGCACCTACACGCGCGAGGATGTTGTGGAGATCAGCGGGCACGGCGGGCGTGTCGGTGTTCGTAGAATTCTGGAGCTGATCGTCGCCTCCGGGGCCCGGCTGGCGGCTCCCGGAGAATTCACCAAGCGCGCTTTTCTCAACGGCCGGATCGATCTGACTCAAGCCGAAGCCGTTTTGCAATTGGTTCGCTCCACGCACGATGCCGCGCAGGCCAGCGGTTTGAAGCAGCTCAAGGGGGGGCTCTCCGCGACGCTGGAAAATTTGCGGCAAAAACTCCTGGGGCTCCAAGCCCCATTGGAAGTCAGCGTGGATTTTCCGGGTGAAAATCATGACATCCAATCCACTGCGTCCATGGCTCAAGAGATGCGGAATATCCAGCAACAGCTTGAAGAGCTGATTCGCTCCGGCAAGCAAGGACGAATGATGTGGGAAGGATACGCCGCCGTCATTTGCGGGCGGCCCAACGTCGGAAAATCGAGCCTTCTCAATGCCATTCTCAAGCGCGACCGGGCGATCGTGACTCCGATCCCCGGGACGACCCGCGATACCGTCGAAGAAGTGGTGGTCATGGCGGGGATTCCTGTTCGGCTGGTGGACACCGCCGGATGGATGGAATCCGGCGGCTGGGTGGAGGCCCTGGGTGTGCGCCGTACCCAAGAAGCGATTGCGGCCTGCGATATGGCGTTGTGGGTCATGGACGGTTCCGAGGCGTTGACGGCAGAGGACGGAAAAGTTGCGCAGCTCCTTGGCGGAAAACCGGTCCTGATTGTTCTCAACAAATCAGACTTGCCCCAGCGCGTTGCTTTCAGGGACGCGCAGGCATTTTTCCCGCAAGCTCGCGTCGCGCCTGTTTCGGCAAGCCGCGGGCTGGGCATTGAAAAACTCCAGCAGGAAATCATCCGTTTCTTCCAGGCGGATCAACAGCCGGAGTCCGATTTGCCTCAGGTGACCCTGGCAAGACACCTGAACGCGCTGACGGTTGCGCATGAGGCGGTGGTGCGGGCCGGCCAAGCTGCGCAGCAGGAGGCTTCCCCGGAATTGATTGCGATGGATGTCAAGGAAGCGCTGGATCATCTGGGGCTTGTGACGGGTCAAACGGCCGACGACGAATTGCTGGAAACTATTTTTTCTCAGTTTTGCATCGGTAAGTGATCCACGCCCACGCCCCCCACAGTCCGGAAAGCGCCGGAATCAAAGTACAAACCAGCGAAAGACTCACCGCTTGAGCCGCCGGCAGGCCGACCGATCCAAATAAAACGACTGCAGCCCCCTCCCGAACGCCCAATCCATTGAGCGAAATCGGCAGCATGGCAATCGTCATGAGAATCGGCACAAAGACAAGGACGGACCAGAACGGAATGTTTAAATGCATGGCTTGGGCAACCGTCCAGAACAGCCACATGTTCAATGCCTGGACTAAAAACGAGATCCCCAGCGCAAGGAGGATTGCCTGAGGGTGCTTTCCATAAGAGACCATCAGGTCGCGGGTCTCTTGAGCTGCGGTACGAAGGGCTTTTAACCGAAACCACTT
This sequence comes from Candidatus Omnitrophota bacterium, assembly GCA_016206755.1. Lineage (GTDB taxonomy): Bacteria > Omnitrophota > Gorgyraeia > 1-14-0-20-64-10 > JACQQZ01 > JACQQZ01. Next base: position 2,981 of record JACQQZ010000118.1, on the reverse strand, counting down.
CAGGGGAGCCGTCAGTGCGTTGAACCATCGCTGGCTGGCAAAACCGGTCGCGGCCACGGAGAAAATGATCAGCATGGCCAGCACCCCCTGGGCAATCAAAGGGTGCTGAATTTTTTGCAAGATGATCAGGGTGGCCGCCGCACCGATGGCGAACATCGCAGTGAAGCCGCACATTCTGTCGAGCAGCACCGTGGCCGCAGCCCGCGGCCAGTTGCCGATGGCCTTGCCCGCTTCGTGGATGCGGATCAAATCTCCGCCGATGGTGGTCGGAAGCAGCGTGTTAAAAAATGCGCCGATGAGAAACCATCGAAACAGATTTCGAAATGGAAGCGTCTGAATCGGCTTGAGGAGGATTTTCCAGCGGATGCAGCAAGCGACAAAAGAGATCAGGTACAGAATACAGGCCGCCGCCAATCCTCCGGGCTCAGTTCGGCGAATGGCTTGCCAAATCTGACGCAGATCAACCCACCGCAACAGCCACACGAAAGCGGCAACGGTCACCCCGGCGCGCAGCAAAAAAGTCAGGGCGCTTCCGGAACGCTTGGGCCTATCCATCAATCGTGCTCCGGACCGGCATTGATGTAGTCTTCGAAATCGACTTGGCCTCGAACGGCTTGCTTGACCACCCGGATCCGGTCGTCGAAATAAGGGTGTGTCCGCGAGTAGCTGTAGGGGCGAATCGGTTCTTTTCGCTGATGTTCCTGCATCCGCTCCATAAAACGGATGGCGCCCTCCGGATCAAAGCCGGCCCGTTTCATGTAGCGTACGGAGAGGTTGTCGGCTTGAAGCTCGTCTTGCCTGGAGTATGCCAGAAAAAGCTGGTCGATGGCGATGAAGGCCGCCTGGGTTTCTTTGGGATTGCGTCTGGCCCCCGTGGCGACGACGGCCACTTGAAAAATCGTGGCTCCCATGGCCGCTTGAATTTTTTTGACGCTGTGCTTGGCCACCACGTGCCCGATTTCATGCCCGATGACGCTGGCCAACTCCTCGTCATCCTTGGCAAGCTCGATCAATTTTGTTGAAACGTAGATAAATCCCCCCGGGACCGCAAAGGCATTGACCTCATCCCAGTCGATGACGTGAAAATGGTACGTGAGATCTTTGCGGTCACAAACGGCTGCCAAGCGCCGGCCGATCGTGTCAACACGCTCCAGAAGGGCGGGGTCATGGGACAGCTTCAGCTCGGAAGACTCCTCAATTTGCTTGGCGATCGAAGCGCCCATGCGGACTTCACGGTCGGTGCTGATCAGAATGATCTCGTCTTGCGAGGTTCCGGCATTGTAGCTATTCGAGCACCCCGCAATTCCTGAAAACAACAGGATAAAAACGAGGTCAAGGCCTCTTCTCATGAAACCATTGTATCATCTGGGATGCGAATAAATTTTTTGCACCCCTTGACGTTTGCACAAATGATCAGGCATACTTGCCTTGTACCTATGTGCAGTTGAGCATTTGACATTCTCGATAAAGGCAAATCCTCCGTAAGGGGGAGACGCAAAGCCGCGGGCCCACCGGTCCTGACACCGGGCCAGGTGTCTGACGCCAGGGGTGGGCAGCCGGGTTACCGAAAGAGTGGAAATGGCTTCAGAGTGGCAGGTCCTTTTGTTTTGTCTGGCTGTTTTGAGCATCTGCATGGTGCTCACGACAGCCACTCTTTTTTTCCTGATCATCTCTTTCACCCGAACGCTTCAGCGCGTCGAAGCCCTCATCCCCCAAGCAGAAAAGCTTCTCCATCGGAGCAACCAGGTTGCCTGCGAAATCGATGCCTTGATCGATCAAACCCAGCAGGCGGCCGCCCGTTTCTACGGACATCTCAACTCTTTTGCGCGCAATACCCGGACGTTCTTCATGGAACGATTCGGTTTTCACCATGGTCAGAAATCGAAGATGCACCATCGATCACACAGAATGACGGAATCCTAAGGAGGGCAGGGGCAATGAAACAGATTCGTCGAAAAGGAATGGCAAAAGCTGCAGGGGCATTCGCATTGGGGGCTGCGGCGGGAAGCATCATCACGCTGTTGTCCGCGCCGGCTTCCGGCAAAGTCATGCGCCGGAGAATCGGCTTAAAGATGCGCGCCGTCCGCAATGACGCGGCGCGTAAAGTTGCGCTCGCTCGTAAGCAATTGGCGAAGAAAGCCGGAGTGTTGCGGGATGCAGCCGCCCAACGCTTGGGCCATACGCGCGAGTGGCTGGTTGAACGCGTTACATCAGGAAACGGGAAGCATCCTGCGCATCACCGCGCAGCGCATTAATTAAAAATAAGAAAACGATCAGTCGGTCCCTATTTTGGCCGGAGGAGGAAACTCTTCCGGCCAAAATATTTAGAGCGCCTTTTAAGAACCCCGCGTGAACCGCGTGGCGAGCGCCGCTCGCCAGGTCCACCCCGCGCGGCCACGGGAGGTTCTTAAAAGGCGCTCTTATCCCTCTCGGTGAAATCCAATGCGTCGACGAGAGGGAGATGTCGGCGCCATCAACTGCCGAATGGCATCAAAAATAATTCTGATTTTTACATCATGATCACCCACAGCGTTTCCAAGTTCCTTCAATCTTTCCTGAAGATTCTTGGAATGAACCAGGGCTCGGCGGAGCCTCGTGAATATTCGCATGATGACGATGTTGACTTGGATGGCTTTTTCGCTGTTGAGCACACTGGAGAGCATGGCCACGCCTTGTTCTGTAAAAGCATAAGGCCTGTATCTTCGGCCGCCGCGTCCAGCTTTTGAGGTCGCAAATTGCGACCTCAAAGAAATCGTCTCTTTTAGGGTCAGTTGGAACATAAAATCAGAAGGAAAACGCTTCCTGTTTCTTCGGACTTGCTCGTTTAAGCGTTTTGTCGTTACGCCATAGAGCATTGCCAAGTCATCGTCCAGCATGATTTTGTGTCCGCGGACCAAGAATATGAGATGTTCTATCCTATTGAGAAGTACAGATTGATTCATATCTATCCTCCGTAAAGGGTGCGGTCGAGGGAGCGGTAT
>JACQQZ010000124.1 GCA_016206755.1 Candidatus Omnitrophota bacterium | reverse complement strand
GGGAGGCGAAGGTTTCTTTTCCTGAAGGACTTCAGAAAACGTGGGAGAGCCGTCTGCTCAAGAAAAGGGGTTCGCCATGAAACCAAGCTCCGGTCTGCCGCCGGTGATTTTTGCCGTTTTGCTCGCCGTTGCCGGAACGATCGGCATCGACTCCGAATTTCGGCCTTTTGACGCCAATGTGGATTTGTCGCATGAGCCGGATGTCAGCCGGCTTTCTCCGGATTGGGAAGTCGTCCCGGTTCCCAAATGGCCCGGTGTTTTTGAAGTTTACGACAGAAATGGTTCTGGGGACGTGCCGGTTCCTTTGCCTAAAAAAGGCAGTTACCAAATGCGCTTAAAAGTTTTATTCCGCGACCCCCAGGCCCGTCTGTCCTATGCCGTCAACGGGACCCCTTCGGGGCAGTGGAGTCCCGGTAAAGTGGGCCACGCTGAAAAGAGAAGCTTTATTCTGTCGCCGGATCAGATTCGCAAAGGGGAGAACGTCATCTCGTTTAAGCGCGAGGGTCCCCCGCGGTCCATCCTGTACGAGCAGGTGCGCATTCGGAACTACACGTCGAAAATCATGGCCGGGCACCTCTACCTGGCTCCGGGAAAATCCACCGCCCATCCGTTTCCCTGGATGCCTTGGTGCATTGTCTTTGGGATCGCCCTTGCAGGGGAACGGTTGTGGCGCTTACTGGGCGAGCGGATCGGAGGGCTGACCGCCGCGCAGGCTTTGGGTTGGACTCAGATCTCTTGGTGGACAGGGATTCTCGGACTGACCGGCCTGTGCGTAACGTCGCTGGCAACACCCTATCACCTGGAGGCAACTTCCACCGGTTTTGTCTTGCTCTCAGCGGTTCTTTTGGGTTTGGGACTCATCCCGATCTTGCTGATTCTCATCGGTTCTTTGCTCAAATACCTCGCGATCGCATTGGCCAGAAGCAAGGGTCACATCACTTTGTTTCGTGCCGTCAAGATCCTCTTGGCGGCTGCGGGGAAATTACTCGCCGGGTTGATCCGCACGCTCTTCAAGACGCTCTTCAACGGATTGTCGTGGCTGGCCCGGTGGTTCTGGACGCATCAGCATGCGGCGGGGTACTTGCAAATGGCCGCTGTTCTTTTTGGCATCAGCATTCTAATCACCTTATTCAAATGGACTCCGGCGGCCGTCGGATTCGGCCACGCATCCGGCGTGGCGCTTGTCATCTCGATGCTGCTCAGAGCCCTCGATGCGCTCCGGGAAGACCCGAATCTTTCTTAAAACCGTGGGCGCACCCGGTCCGTTGATCCTGGTTGCCGTCCACATCGTCGTGCGTCCTCCGGGCCACGTCCATGGACCGGGCGACAATCTGCGTGAATTCTTAAAACGCTCCGGCGTTTCCCACGTCATGGTCTACCACGCTTTGCACGGCGGGCACCCCAGCCGGGTGGTGGAGTGCGACGATCAAGGCCGCGAATCGGAGCGGCTGCTGGGATCTTCCAGAAAATGGCCGCTGCCGCTGCAAATTCTATGCGAAGGGTGGCGGACCGGCCGCGTCATCCGGAGCATCAAACGTCCGATCTCCGTTTTCATCGGAGTCGATCCGGTCAACGCAGGGGCCGGGGCGTTTTGGAAGCGGTTCGGCAAGATCGACCGGCTGATTTTTTATACGGCCGATTTCGCTTTGAATCGCTTCGCCCATCCGCTGCTCAACGCCCTCTACCATCAAGCCGATGCAATTGCCGTTCGATCTTCGGACGAAGTCTGGAATGTCTCGAGCCGCATCCTGAATCATCGCCTTGCGGCGGGGGTGCCTGCCGAAAAACTCAAACTCGTTCCAAATTCACCGGCCATGGCGGGAATCCCCGGCGTCCCGGAACGCCTCCGTCACCGGCAGATGCTGGTCAGCATGGCCACCAACGCCGATGCCCTTGAAAACCGGCTCGTCATCGAGGCGATGGGGGAGCTTTTGAAAAAATACCCTCAGGCGCGGCTTCAGATTTTAGGGGCTGAAGATCCGCAGGGCGAATTGCTTGAATTTGCTCAGGCCTGCGGCGCCGCCGCAGCCGTGGAGATCACCGGCCTTCTCCCGCAGGAACAGGTTCTGCAGCGGCTCAGCCGGGCGGCCGTCGGCATTGCGCTCTACACCGATGCCAAACCCTGGACGCGGTATGGGGATGCCAAAAAAGTCCGGGAATACATGGCGTGCGGCTTGCCGGTGGTGATGACGGACGTTCCTTCCACTGCGGACGAAGTCAGCCGGGCGGGGGCGGGAGAGATTATTCCGATGAACAAAGAGGCGTTGTGCCAGGCCCTTGACCGGCTCTTGGGCGATGAAAACTACTACCGGCAGCGGCGCGATGCGGCTTTGAATTTGGCGCGCCGCTCCGATGCGGATCTTATTCTCCAAAACCTTCTGTTCCGGCTCAAGATCTCTTGATATAATACGGCGTTTATGGTTATCCTCGGGGTCACCGCTCCCGCTTCCTGGAACACCGCCGCTGCGCTCATCAAAGACGGACAGCTCGTTGCTGCCGCCGAAGAAGAGCGCTTCCTGCGCCTGAAGCATGCCCCCAATCTGCCGCCGCTGCGGGCCGCCTCCTGGTGCCTCAACGCAGCGGGGATAACGATGGACCAGGTCGATCTGATTGCCGTGGGGTGGCGTGACCCGGCGAGCTATTTGTCCTGCAGTCTTTTGGAAGAGCTGCGAAGCCTGCGATTGCCGGGAATTGCGACCGGAGTCGCCAATGCCTTTGAATATTTGATCCAACTGACCCGCATGCAAAAGGGGCTCAATAGCCGGCAGGGCGGCCATCATCCTCGATGGGTTTTTGTGCCGCATCACATCGCCCACGCCGCCAGCGCCTACTACGCTTCCGGTTTTGACGCCGCGACCGTTCTGACGCTGGACGGCAACGGAGAGGATGACTCCGGGTGGCTTGGCACCGGGCGCGGTTTGGAGCTGATGCGGTCGCATAAAATCCGCCCCCAGCAATCGCTGGGCGTTCTCTATGGCAACGTCACAGGGCTTCTCGGTTTCAAAGAGCACAGCCAGGAAGGCAAGACGATGGGGCTCTCCGCGTGGGGCAAGCCGGGGATCCAACTGGAGCCGCACCTTTCCGCCAACGAAACGCATTATCGCTTGGACCGGCGGTACATCCGCTGGCTGAAGAAGAAATTCCCGCGCAGGCCGGCGCATGAACCGTTGAGCGATCAGCATAAGGATCTGGCGTTCGCCGTTCAGGCGTTTTTGGAAAGGGCAGGGGTCAGCGTTGCCAAGCGCGCCTATGCGGACAGCAAAATCGGGAAGTTCTGTTTGGCCGGCGGCGTGACGCTCAACTGCGACATGAACGCAAAAATCATCCAGCAGCCGTTCGTTGAGGAGATGTTTGTTCAGCCGGCCGCGCACGATGCCGGCGTTGCGCTCGGAGCCGCTTATGTCGTGGCGGCAGAAACGCAGGGATGGAAGCCCAGCGCGATGACGCACGCGGCGTGGGGGCCCGGCTACATCGATGCCGAGATTGAGCCGGTTCTCAGAGAAGCGAAGGCCGGCTACACGCGCTGCAATGACATTGCAGATGCCGCCGCCGATCTTTTGGCCAAAGGAAAAATCGTCGGGTGGTTCCAAGGCCGGATGGAATGGGGGCCGCGCGCGCTGGGCAATCGCTCCATCCTGGCGCATCCGGGAATGCCGGAGATGAAAGACAAAGTCAACATCGAGGTCAAGCATCGCGAGCCGTGGCGGCCATTTGCTCCGAGCATCTTGCACGAAGCCGGCCCGGACTGGGTCGAAAATTACAAAACGTCGCCGTTCATGCTGGTGACTTTTACCGTCAAGCCGAACCGCCGTAAAGATCTGGCGGCGGCCACGCACGTCGATCACACCGTTCGAACTCAATCGGTGGTGCCGGAGGCCAATCCGGTTTATCATCGCTTGATTGAACGCTTCTGTTCCAGAACCGGAATCCCTGCGGTCCTGAACACCTCTTTCAATGATGAGGGGGAGCCGTTGGTCATGTCGCCCCGGGATGCATTGCGCACCTATTCTTCCACCGGCCTGGACGCCTTGGCCATCGGCTCATTTCTTCTGGTCAAATGAACGCCGTCAAACCTCCTCAACGTTGCTCCATTTGCGAAGAAGGCGTTTTGCATGAGACGCTGAAACTTTCTGACTCCGCCCAAATCGTTGAATGCAGCATCTGTAAGATCGCCGCGCTTGAGCCGATGCCGGGCCCGCAAGAACTTGCAGCCGCTTATCCGGATGACAGCTACTATTCGTATGCAGAGCTGGGCGCGCAGACCCCGACGCTTGGAGTTGCGCAAAAAATCCGCAATGCGCTTCGTCACGCCGCCTATTCCGGACGGATGAATCCGAACGGATCTTCCCGATTCCTGAATCGATGGGTGGCCTGGCTGCTGCAGGGGCGGTTCAGCGGATTTCCGATTCGAAAAACTCCCGGACGCTTGCTCGACGTTGGCTGCGGGGACGGTTACTTCCTCTCTTTTTGCCGGCGCGCCGGCTGGAAAGTCACCGGGGTCGAGCAAAGCC
>JACQQZ010000130.1 GCA_016206755.1 Candidatus Omnitrophota bacterium | reverse complement strand
TAAGGGCCTGACCGGAAATAACTGTTCCATTTGGCCAAGGGGATTTTGATTCAGAACAAGGCGCGAAGAGCGAGCAACCTCGTCTGGTTTCGAGCGATGAGCAACGACGGGCTGGATCAAAAGCCACCGGTCCAATGGATTCAGTTATTTCCGGTCAGGCCCTAAGCCCCGGCTGCTTTGCGTTCCATCTCGCTGCCTTCGGCCGGACTCGACTTGGCGATGACTCTCGGATCCGGCCAAGTTTTTCGCTGGAAATCCCGCGGCGCCAAGCGCTTTTGCGGGGTCTTGGGCCGTAGCGTTTTCTTCCTGCAGCAAAACCTCCTCCTTCTCCATGCCCAAGCCGATCTTCCTGCGGATGAGCTTCGCCTGCGCGTCCAATATTTTTTGCGAAGCGGCGAAGACTGGCCTGGGCTCTGGAAGAGCGTGGATGTAGATCCTCGGATTCACGCCGCTTTGTCGGCAACGCGCGGACTTCGGATTTTAAAACAAGATCCCTGGGAAAGCTTGGCCAGTTTCATCGCTTCGAGCAACAACAACATCGTCCGCATCGAAGGGATGATCGACCGGCTCTGCCGGGCTTTCGGCGCAGCGATTCCGCATCGAGGCGAAATCCATTTTGCGTTTCCACGGCCCGAGTCGTTGTCCCAGTTGCATCCGGATGCCCTGAGAAGAATTGGTTTTGGGTATCGCGCCCCTTATCTGGTCGAAGCGGCGCGCCAGGTGGACTCCGGCGAAATTCCTCTGCAGGCCATTGCCCGGATGCCTTACGCCCAGGCGCGCGAAACCCTTCTGAAAGTGGAAGGTGTCGGAGACAAAGTGGTCGACTGCGTGCTGCTGTTCGGATTCGGACACTTTGAGGCATTTCCGGTGGATGTCTGGGTCAGTCGGATCATGCGCAAGCTGTACTTTAGAAATCGCAAGGTGCCCGACCGTAAAGTTCGCACTTTTGCCCGGCGGCATTTCGGTCCCCGTTGCGGCTTGGCCCAACAGGCGCTTTTCCATGCCGCCCGCTGCGAGCTCCTTGAACCCAATCTCCCAGGAGTTCATGGTGCATCCATGGATGGATAATTTTTGCTTTTCACTCAAAAACCACTACAATATCCCTGTGAAAACAGAAAATGGCCGGCGGATATTTTTTACCCGCTTTTTGAGCATTTTTATCGTCGCACTCATTGCCGCGCCGCAGTCCGCCTACGCCTTGCGCCCGGTCAGTGCCGGTATGGAGGAGTCCCAGGTTTACCAAGAATTGCTCACACTTTTTTCTGTTCCATCTGCAGGGTTGGAAGAAAATTTGCGGCGGGTGGTTGCGGAGGAAAGAACCAAAGTCTCCTTAAAGCAAGTCGGGTGGGCTTATTTGGAGTCCCGTCAACTGACATCGCTTGGGCAAGGGGGACGCCGAGGATTGCTGATAAGGAACGATCGTCGAAAAATTCCTTTGGCATCAGCGGGGATTTTTGCCAGCGCTGGATTAGATCACGAAGGATTGAGAGCTCTTCTTGAAGAGCAGAATGGATCCTGGACTGAGGTTGAGAATGCCGATAGCCCGGCTTCTTTCCTGGAGCTTGTCTCTGAATATATATCTTAGGAAAATCATAACGACTGGTTGATCATCGATGCAAACGCCGGAACTGAAATGACTTCTCAGAATCTTGATAGAGAACTCAGAACAACGTTCGGGGATCATCCGCCTCTGACTCTTCTGACCACTGCCGATGCGCTTCCGGCCATTCCTCCGGCCGCCTTCTCCGCATGGCGGGACATTTGGCAGGAACTGCCCGGCGTCCTCGAAGTTTCTTGCGAAACATACTCTGTGGACGGCTCTGAATACAGCTTGGTGACCTGGGTCTAAGCTGTTAGAGTGGCACCATGCAGACTCTTCAAGTTTCTCCCAAGGGCTGGCGCTGGTATTTGACAGGCCACCCTTGGATTTACCGCAGCGACCTTGCAAAAACGCCCACAGAGGGAAAAGGGGAAGCTGTCCGTGTCGCGGGGCCCACCGGCCAATTCCTCGGCCAGTATTTTTACAATCCCGCTTCAAAAATAGCGCTGCGCCTCATCCGGCGCGACGAAAGCCCCATCGACCGGAATTTTTGGTCCGCTCGGCTCGCCCGCGCCATCGCCCGTCGAAAAAATATCACCGACAGCACCGCTTACCGGCTCGTTTCTTCCGAAGCGGACGGTTTTCCAGGGCTCATTGTCGATCGCTACGCCGATGTATTGGTTCTGCAGAGTCTTTGCTTGGGAATGGACAATCTTTTGCCGCTGATGCTGGAATTGCTGCGCGAGCAGATGGCGCCCCGTTCCATCGTTGCGCGCAACGATGCCGCCGTGCGTTCCCTGGAAGGTTTGCCGCAGGAAATCGCCCTATTTTTTGGAGAGGAGCCGGCCGCGGTTGAAATTTTGCAAGGGACTTGCCGTTTTAAGGTGGATGTCATC
>JACQQZ010000123.1 GCA_016206755.1 Candidatus Omnitrophota bacterium | reverse complement strand
CGCCTACACCGTACAAGCCCCATTCCAAATTTGAGAATCCGCCGGCAAACCCGTAGGCGGCCATGATCCCGGCGCAAATGGCCATCACGGGGATCCAGGTTGACAAAAGACCGACGGAAACACCGGCAATGATCACGGTCGCCGGGCCGGTCTTGGCTTGCTCGGCAATGAATCGCGTGGGGGGATATTCGGAAGCGGTGTAATACTCCGTGGCTTTGGCAATGACAAGGCCGGCGATCAGGCCGCTTAAGATTGATCCGAATACGCCCATCCGCTGCGGTAAAAGCATTTTCACGACAAAGTAAGAGGCAATCACGATCAGCGCAGAACTTAAGTTTATCCCCCGGCCCAGCGCTTTGAGCAATTCGCCTTGCGATGCCTGCTCGCGCGTGCGCACCACCAGAACACCCGCGACGCTGAGCACCGTTCCAATACCTGCAATCACCATCGGCAAAATGGCGGCGTTGAGCGCTTTTTCAGACGACTCCGCGACAAATGCCGCAGTGCCCAGGGCGGCCGCCGCCAGAATGGCGCCGCAGTACGACTCGTAAAGATCGGCGCCCATCCCGGCCACGTCGCCGACGTTGTCGCCCACGTTGTCCGCGATGGTGGCGGGATTGCGCGGATCATCTTCCGGAATGCCGGCTTCCACCTTCCCCACCAAATCGGCTCCCACGTCGGCGGCCTTGGTAAAGATGCCGCCGCCGACGCGCGCAAAGAGCGCCTGGAGCGACGCCCCGCAGCTATACGCCAAAAGCGCGACGGTGATGGAATGGACGCTGAGGTCCGTCCACTGGGTCAATCCAAAAAACCAAAGAGAAATGGCGAGCACCCCGAATCCGACGACGTTTAAGCCCATGACCGCTCCGGAACGAAAAGCCACCTGGAGCCCGCGGTTGAGCGAAACTTTCGCGGCGGCGGCCGTGCGATTGTTGGCGTAGGTGGCCGTCTTCATTCCCAAGAATCCGGTCAGCCCGGAGATGAAGCCGCCGGTGAGGAACGCGAACGGCGCAAACGGGGATTGGATTTTCAAAACGAAAGCCAGAAAGCAGAAGAGGGCGAAAACAAGGAGGAAGACCCACGTCACCACGCGGTACTGCTGGTTCAAGTAAGCGCGCGCCCCGGCGCGCACATGCGCGGCAATGCGGATTTGGCTGGCGTCCCCTTCCGGCTGCTTCTTCATCCAAAGATAAAAATAACCGGCGGAGAGCAGCGCCAGGCAGGCGCTGACGGGAGCCACCCACCAAATCAAAGGAAGTGAAATAGGGCTCATGAAGCTAGGAGCGGGCGGAAGTGGCGGAGGGGATCAAATCAACCTCTCTGTGGGACTGCCAGACGACAAATCCGAGCAGGCCAAAACCGACGATCAGCGCCGCCAATTTCCAAATGCCGGCGGACTGTTCGGATTTGATCACGAACGGGACGATGAGCAATGCCACCATGTTGATGACCTTGATCAGAGGGTTGAGCGCCGGGCCTGCGGTGTCTTTGAGCGGATCGCCGACGGTATCTCCCGTAATGGAGGCCTTGTGGGCTTCAGAGCCCTTGCCGCCGAAGAGACCGTCCTCGACCGCTTTTTTGGCATTGTCCCAGGCGCCGCCCGCATTGGCCATAAACACGGCCAGGAGCTGTCCCGACAAAATCAACCCCGCCAGAAATCCTCCCAAAGCCGCCTTGTGAAGAAACAGACCGACCAAAATGGGTGTGACGATGGCCAACAGTCCTGGCCCCAGCAATTCATGCTGAGCCGTGCGCGTGCAGATGGCAACGACTCTGGCGTAGTCCGGATCTTTCTTCCCTTCCCAAATATCCTTGTCTTGGAATTGAGCGCGGACCTCGGTGACAATCTGGCTTGCACCGCGTCCCACAGCGCGGATCATCGAAGAGCTGAACAGGTAAGGGACCGCGCCGCCGATCAACATTCCGATAAAGACCGTCGGATCCGAAACCGACAACATGCCTGCAATTTCTTGATAACCTTTGCCGAGCAGATTTCCGATGCCGGTGAGGTACGCATTGAACAGGGAAACGGCGGCAATGACTGCGGAGCCGATGGCGATGCCCTTGGTGATCGCTTTGGTCGTGTTGCCGACGGCGTCCAGGTCGGCCAGCGTCTGACGGGCCTTCTGATCCAACTGCGCCATTTCACCGATGCCGTTGGCGTTGTCGGCCACAGGCCCAAACACATCCATTGAAATGTTGTTGCCGGTCAAGGTCAGCATCCCGATGCCGCACATCGCAACGCCATAAGCGACGTAAGTGGGATTCATCCCCTGGTAAATGAAGACCGAGCAACCGATGGCGCCTGCGATGACCAAAACCGCCCAGACGGTGCTTTCCATGCCGACCGCCAAACCGTTGATGATGGTGGTGGCGTGTCCGGTGGGAGTCGTTTTGACAATGAAGTCCACGGGGGGCTTGCCCGGCTGGGTGAAGTATTCCGTCAAGCGGTTGAGAACAATCGCCAGCACGATGCCGACAAACGTCGCCCACACCGGCCGCATGTCGAGCCCGGGAACGCCGAGAGAAATCCAGGAACCGAGCGTTTCGTTGCCGCGAAGATAGAAATAGCCGATGGTGGTAAACCCGATGATGGAAGCGATGGCGGAGATGACAAAACCGACGTTGATGGCTTTCATGGCTGCGCGGGCTTGGTCGCTGGTGCGCACCGCGTATGTTCCGATAATCGAACTCACAAGACCGACGGCACGGACCAAGAGCGGAAAGACCACGCCTTGATGGCCCATGCAGGCCCAGCCCAAAATCATGGCAGAGACCATCGTTACTTCGTACGATTCGAAAATGTCGGCCGCCATGCCTGCGCAATCACCGACGTTGTCGCCGACATTGTCTGCAATGGTGGCCGCATTGCGCGGGTCATCTTCCGGTATGCTCTTTTCCAATTTTCCAACCAAGTCGGCCCCGACGTCTGCGGACTTCGTGTAAATGCCGCCCCCGACGCGCATAAAGAGCGCCAGGAGCGTGCCGCCGAAGCCAAACCCCAGCAGGACTTCATACGCCTTGTCGCCGTACGCCAAGAAAATGAGGGTGCCGCCCAAGAGTCCCAGGGAATCGGTGAGCATGCCGGTGATGGTGCCTGTGCGGTAAGCAATCTGGAGGGCTTTTCCAAAGCTCGTGCGGGCCGCGGCGGCCACGCGCACGTTGCCGCGGACGGCCATGTTCATGCCGACAAACCCGACCGTGGCGGAAAAGAGAGCGCCCAGAACAAAAGCCCCTGCGCGGCCCCAGCCGATGGAAGACGTCGTGGCGGTAAACAGCAAGGCGACGGCAATGATGACGATCAGCCCTGCAATGGCGCGGAATTGCTGGCCGAGGTAAGCGTTGGCTCCCTGCCGGATGGCCAGAGCCACTTTCTGCATCTTTTCCGTGCCGGTGCCGGCGCCTAGAACCTGGCGGATCAGGTACCCGGCGTAAATCAAACCGACGAAGGCAATGGCAAGAACAGAGCCCAATGCCCACTGTTCCCAGGTTGTAAAAACCGTGTGCGCTATAGCTGTGGGGGCTGGAATGGATGCATTCATCGGAAAGAGCGTCATTATACTGGATCGGTTAAAGCGAAGGCAACCAGATTTTCAGATGAATCCAACGATGCTTTTAGCGAATGAACCGATGAGGTAGCCGATCGCGGCCGCCAACCCTGCCACCAAAAGCATCTCCAAACCGCTGATCCACCAAGATGCATTGACCAATTTCCCTTTGGCGCCCCCCAAGGCAAATAACCCCAGGGCCGCCCCGGCCATCGAGACCGGCATCGCCTGATTCAGAGGCAGGAAAAAATAAGGCAGCACGGGGATGCCTCCGCCGATCACGTAAGAAATCCCCATGACAAATGCATTTGAGACCGGCTCCTCCAGGCGATCAATGCTGATTCCAAGCTCTTTGTGCGCCATGTCTTCGAGCAACCACTGCTTATTGGAAAAAAGCCGGCGGGCAATCATATCAATCTCATGGTCCTCAAACCCGCGGCGGCGGTACATTTCCAGCAATTCTTGGCGCTCATGCTCCGGATTGTCGGTAATGGACTGCCATTCCTCATCGAGTAATTTTTGCAAATACTGCCGCTGAGATTTGGAGGAAAGGTAGGTGCCGGCCGCCATCGAGAGAGATTCTACGGCCACGATGACAAAACCGGCGATGATGACCGCTTTCTCGCTTTGCGTGCCGGCCGCAATGCCGGTCAACGCCCCCAGCGTCGAGACCAGGCCATCCTGGGTCCCAAACACCGTATCACGGATCTTGGTTCGAAGGTGATCAGACATTTAAATTTTTCAGGAGCTGCGCCGCATCCGTCGCCGGCATTTGGCAGGCCCCCGCACGGCAAACATACACGGCGGGCCGGCCTTGGACCGGGGCTGCCCGCGCAGGAGATCGT
>JACQQZ010000117.1 GCA_016206755.1 Candidatus Omnitrophota bacterium | reverse complement strand
TTCATGGTGCAGGAACCGAGAGGATAAAAATTCGTCTCGACGGAAAAATTCAGGTGGGCCAGGCGCATAAAATGCTGCACCAGCTCCCGCTCGCTGACTTCCGGCAGCGGAGCAGCAACTGTCCGCAAATGCGACGCAGGAATCCAAGATTCCATCGGCTTTGCAGGAACATCCAACGGGGGCAGCGCAAACCCTCGGCGGGTTGGCGCGCCGATTTCATAAATCAACGGCTCGCAGGCGCGGTGGGGCGTCGTCGGATCGGTGTGAATCGTGGTTTCCTTTTCCATTTCCACTTTCATGAAAGGGATTCCCGGACCGCGGCGGTGAAGGCGTCAATTTCAGCTTTTGCCTTCGTTTCAGTCACGCAGACCAACCACTGCTGCTTTCCTTGGGCAGAAAACCGCCCCAAATCAACCCCGCCCAAGAATCCGCGCGCAAAAAGCCGTTCGTTGAGCGCTGCGGCGTCGCACGGAAGCTTCAACGCAAACTCATTAAAGAAAGGGGCTTGAAACAACGGGGCGATCCCGGGGATCTGAGTCAGCTTCTCAAAAGCGTAGTGCGACTTTGCAACATTCTGCAGGGCCAATTGCTGAAATCCTTCTTTGCCCAAAGCGCTCAAATAGACCCACGCCACCAAAGCGCACATCCCTTCATTGGTGCAGATGTTGGAGGTGGCTTTGGAGCGGCGAATGTGCTGCTCCCGCGTCTGCAAGGTCAGCGTAAATCCCCGGCGGCCGCGCGAATCCTGCGTCATTCCGACAATGCGCCCCGGAATTTTCCGGAGTAATTTTTCGCGGCAAGCAAAGAGCCCCAGATACGGCCCGCCGTACATCGGGGGCAGTCCCAGCGGCTGGCCTTCTCCGACCACAATGTCCGCTCCATATTCGCCGGGGGCTTTGAGAACGCCCAATGAGACGGGGTGAACCACGACGATAAAAAGCGCCCCTTGGGCATGGGCAAGTCCCGCCAATTCGGCCACCGGCTCCAGACAACCATAAAAATTCGGCATCTGGACAATGACGGCAGCCGTTGTCGAATCAATGGCGCGGCGCGCCTCAGAAACCGACGTCACGCCGCCGGCGATCGGTAATTCAATGATGTTGGATTCAGTCCGCTTGAGATACGTGCGCAAGACTTGGACGTATTCCGGATGGACCGTCGAAGAAACGACGAGTTTGCTGCGCTGCGTTTCTCTGAGAGCCAGCAGGGCCGCTTCCGACATGCTGGTGGAACCGTCATACAAAGAAGCATTGGCAACATCCATGCCGGTGAGATCGCAGATCAAAGTTTGAAACTCGTACATCGCCTGAAGCGCCCCCTGGGAAGCTTCGGCTTGATACGGCGTGTATGCGGTGAGGAATTCCCCTCGAGAAAAGAAGTAGCGGACCACGGACGGGATAAAATGCTCGTAGACACCTGCCCCCAAAAAAGAAAGGTGGGTGGCAGTCGTCCGGTTTTTTCCGGCAAGCGCTTCCAGATGGCGCGTGAGCTCCGGTTCAGACAACCCCGCCGGAACGGACAAACGCGCCTTGGGAAGCCGTTTTGGGATTTTTTGGAGCAGCGCTTCCAGCGAATCGACGCCGATTGTCCTTAAAATCTGGCGCCGGTCTTCTGCGGTATTAGGAATGTACTCCACTGCCGTCCTTCTCCTGAGTGACCCACCTGTTGTACTGATCGAGGCTCATCAGGCCGGAGATTTCCTTTGGATCCTGAATCTCCAACGCGAAAATCCAGCCGTCATCCAACGGCGAGCTGTTGATGAGCGCCGGATCTTTGGAGAGGCGGTCGTTGACCTGCGCAACTTTGCCGGAGACGGGCGCATAAATAGAGAACGCGGCCTTCACGGATTCGACGACGGCTGCTTCTTGACCTGCTCCAATCTGCGTCCCCGTCTTGGGAAGCTCCACGAAAACGACGTCTGAGATTTCCTCTTGGGCGTGCTTGGTGATCCCCACCACACCCCGAGCTCCTTCCACGTGAATCCATTCGTGCGTCTTTGTAAACTTCAAGCTTTCAGCTTTTGCCATGATGCTTGTAGAAGGGGAGTTTGACCACGGTTGCCCGGGTCGGACGTTGATGAATCACCACCGAGAGGGTGGTGCCTGGCTGACCCGCTTCCGGGGTCACGAACCCTAAGCCGATGTTGCGCTTGAGCGTCGGCGAATAGGTACCGCTGGTCACGACACCGACGGGCTTGTCTTTCCACGCCAGCGCGTAACCGTGCCGAGGGACGCCGGCTTCTTCCATGGAAAATCCGATCAATCGACGCCGAAGACCTTCTTGCGACTGACGCCAGAGCGCGGTCCGGCCGATAAATTCCAGCTTCGAGAATTGAACGGTGCGGCCGATGCCGATTTCAAAAGGGGAGGTGTTGTCATCAATGTCATTGCCATAGAGCGGCATGCCGGCTTCCAGACGCAACGTATCCCGGGCGCCCAACCCTGCAGGCAACCCGCCGACTTGTTTCGTCAATTCCAGCGCTTTGTCCCAAACAGGCGGCAGGTCCGTGTTGTCCATCATCCATTCAAATCCGTCTTCACCGGTGTAGCCGGTGCGCGCAATGACGGCGGGACGGCCCAAAATCCGCCCCGGAACGCAGTGGTAGTATTGGATGTCTCTCAAAGGCCGGTCGGCCATTTTTTCAGCAATGCTCAAAGACAGAGGGCCTTGAACGGCAATGATCCCCCGTGTAAAACGGCAGTCTTGGATTTGAACGCCGCCTTTTCCGCGCTCCTGCATCCACCGCAGGTCTTTTTCGACGTTTCCGGCATTGACCACGGGCAAGAATTCCTGCTCCCCCAAACGGTAAATGATCATCTCATCGACGATGCCACCCTGCTCATTGCACATCGGCGTGTAGGTCGCTTGTCCTGATTTTAAGCGTGCGATGTCCTGAGTCATCAGCTGCTGCAGGAAATTCAGGGCTTCGGGGCCTGAAACGCGCACCTGGGCCAGGTGGGAGACGTCAAAAATGCCGCAGGTCGTTCGAACCGCTTGGTGCTCTTTCATGATGGAGGTGTAGTAAATCGGCATTTCCCAACCGCCAAATTCGCCGAATTTGGGGCGCAAGGCCTGATGGGCTGGGTGCAGAATGGAGTGATTGGAAGGGGGAGCGATTGGAGCACTCATAGAAAAGTTAGTATAGCCCGCCTTCAGAGGAGAATCAAGATGTTCGACCAAATGAATTGGATGCTATTTTCGCAGAAAATGGTGCTCGGGCAGATCGGTCCCAAGCCGAAGCTACTCTTGAAGTAGCGCTGTAATGTCCTGCTCGAAGACGCTTTGGTCTTGGTAGCCGACGTATCTTTTATAGATCTTTCCCTGCTTATCGATCACAAAAGTCGTTGGGATCCCGCGCACACCGCCGTAGGCATTGGCCAGCACACCGTCCTGCCCCATCGCAATCGAATAGTTCACACCATTTTCTTTGACGAAGGCATCGACGGGACGCCGGCCTGCTTCATCCAAAGCAATGCCTAAGATCTCCACTCGCGGCTGGTATTTGCTGTAGAGCGCTATAAAATGCGGGATTTCTTCCCGGCACGGCGGGCACCACGTCGCCCAAAAATCGATGATGACCGCTTTCCCCTTTTGGGCGGCCAGATCCCAGGGCTGCCCCGCCAAAGTTGTCACGCGCGTTCGAGGGGCCTCTTTGCGCGCCGGAGCCGAGGCTTTTGCGGCCGCCCAGACCGGCGCGCTCAAAAGTGCGCTGGACAGAACAAAAGCTGCCATCAAACTTAGAGCGCCTTTCAGAACCTCCCGTGGCCGCGCGGGGTGGGCCTGGCCAGCGGCGCAAGGCGCGAGGAGCGTGGCGTCCCC
>JACQQZ010000122.1 GCA_016206755.1 Candidatus Omnitrophota bacterium | reverse complement strand
GTCCGGAACAGGCACGACGCCGACATTGGGATCGATGGCGCAAAAAGGATAGTTGGCCGCAGGCACAGAGCAGCGCGTCAACGCGTTGAACAGCGTGGATTTTCCGACATTCGGAAGGCCGACGATACCGCAGCTAAATCCCATGGGAGAAAGTTATAACGTCCAATTCCATTTCAAGCAACAGGAATGAATCCTAAAGGTTAAATTCCCGGCGGGTCCAGGCCAACCAATCGGCCTCCAGAGAAGCGGCGTCCCGATGATAAACAACCCGCAGGGCGTCTTCGATGGGAGAACCGGTTCCGATGCGATCAAGCAATTTGACCATCTGCGTCCAACCCCCCGCTTTGATCAAATATCCAACGATCAAATACGCCTGCTCATAGTGCAATTTTAACGAAGATTCTTCGTACTCTTTCTCTTCCCACAACCGCTTCCACGGAATGATCTTTTTCTGAAGGCAGGCCTCTTTAAAATCTTCCGTGGTCACCGGCTGAACACGGGCCTCCTGCGCGGTGGCAATGCCCTCGCTCAGCCACATCGGACAGCGCCCTTTGGAAAGATCGTGGACCAAGGCGTGGGTGTACTCATGCCAAAGAACGCGTTTGACGCCGGCGCCGGTTGAGGCGGTGGATTTGAGCGGAAGGCGGATTTTCCCGTCATAAAACCCGCCGACTTGATGGCTGAATCCTTTGACCTTTTCAAAATCATCCTCAGGATACAGGATCACGGTAATCGGATGGTCGGGGAAATATTGAAATTGCTGTCCCACCAAGCGGTAGGTCTCCCGCAGCAATAATTTCATTTCCCCCAGGTCCATGGAGGATTCTTTTTCGGAAAAACGAACGATAAAAGGATAGGTGTCGTTGCGGGTCAAGGATTGTTCGTGGGGGGCTTCGCGCTGCAATTTTTCCAAGCGCCGGCGAACGTCCTCGCGCGAAGGCGCCAAGGTCAACGCCCTCTGCCAGATTTTTTGGGCCTCCGGCAATTCTTGCCGCAGATAGTACAATTCTCCCAGGAGAATATGGGCATCGACGTGCTGCGGGTCTTTGCCCACGGCCTCTTTGGCATAACGCAGCGCCGCGTCCAAGCGCCGCTCATGATAAGCAGCCGCCGCCTTGGAGAAAGCGCTCAACTCCTCCGCGTGGAGCGAGGAGGCACACAAAAAACAGACGCTGATCAAAAGCAGGTGCAGACAGAGCATGGTGTTCTTATTGGAAAGTATACATGATAAAATACGCACCATGCGTGAATGCGTGATTGCCACATACCGCTTGGGGCTGGCGGCGTCCGATGATCTCGACAAAAAAGCCAAGGGGATCGCCTTGGGCCAAACCGTCGGCGCCTGGACGCCGCTTCAGCAAATGGACCCGGCCGTTTGGGAGCGGCACCGGGGCGAAGTCCTGTCGACCGAACGCCCCGCGCCCGAGATCGGCATCGTCAAAATCGCCTTCCCGACCGCCAACTGCGAAACGGACATCCCTTCTCTTCTGACCATGGTTTTTGGGAAAGTAAGCTTGGATGGCCGGATCAAGCTCCTCGATCTTGAATTTCCCGCGCAGTGGATCACAAAATTTACGGGCCCGAAGGTGGGCATTGCCGGGATTCGAGAGCTGCTCAACGTTCCGGCCCGGCCGCTGGCCATGGCCATCTTCAAACCGTGCGTCGGGCTCTCCCCCGCTCAACTGGGAGAAATGTTCTATCCATTGGGCAGCGGAGGCCTGGACCTCATCAAAGACGATGAAATTTTGCCGGACCTTCCGGCCGCACCGGCTGAAAAGCGGTTGGAAGCTTGCTTAAAATCGATCGGGCGGATTGAACGCGAAACCGGCCGGAAAATTCTCTACGCCCTGAATCTGACGGGTCCTGCGGGATCGCTCGTCCAGCGGGCCGAGGAACTCCAAGCGGAAGGGGCCAACTGCTTTCTCTTGAACGTATTGTCGTACGGCTGGGAAACGCTGGAGGAAATCGCCTCCGATCCCCGCGTCAAAATTCCGATCATGGCGCACCCGGCTTTGAGCGGGGCGCTGTGCGCTTCCCCTGAATACGGCATGAGCTACCCCCTGGTATTGGGGAAACTCATGCGCTTGGGCGGGGCCGACATCGTTCTCTATCCGGCCCACTACGGCACATTTCCGTTTCCGGCCGAAGATGAGTTTGGCATTCGGGACGCGCTGCGCAAACCTTGGAATTCTTCCGAGCATTTAAGCCCGGCATGGCCTGCCCCCTCGGTCGGCATTCATCCCGGCATGGTTCCGCGCCTGCTGGCGGACTACGGCAACGACGTCATCATCAATGCCGGCGGCGGCGTGCATGGACACAAAGGCGGGCCGCAGGCCGGCGCGCGCGCCATGAAACAGGCGGTGGATTTGGCGCTGGCAGGACAAAAATTCGACGCCGCCCTTCCGCCGGGACACGAAGAGCTGGCGACAGCCATTCAACAGTGGGGAATCAAATAATACTCAATAAGGAACCCCGAGGAAAACGGGTGACGCGACCCAGAGGCCTTGCCGCTGCGCGCAGCGTGAGCGAGCACAGCCGGCGAGGTGGGGAGCGGCAGGACCCGTTTTCCGAGTTGGCCCGCTATTCAAAACTTTTTTACGATCGAGGATGGATGCCGGGGACCTCAGGGAATCTTTCCATCAAAATCAAATCCAAACCGCTGACCATCGCCATCACACCCAGCAGCGTTGATAAAGGAGAAGTCGCTGCGGGCGACATTCTTGTGGTGAGCATCTCAAAAGTGGTTCGAGGAAAAAAAGGGCTAAGGCCGTCCGCGGAAACCTCCATCCACGAGGCGCTGTACGAATCTTTTCCGGATTGCGGGGCGGTGTTTCACGTCCACACGGTGCATTCCACGCTCGTGGCAACGCGCTGCGCCTCGAAAGGGGTTGTTGCGTTTGCCGGACTGGAGATGTTGAAGGGATTTGAGACGCTCTCCCCCAAAGCACCCGCCAAAATTCCAGTCCTCGACAACATTGACGATTTAAAAGAATTTGGGGAGAACGTTCGGCGCAACAAAGAACGCCTTTCGAAAGTCCCTGCCTTCTTGATTGCCCATCACGGCATGACCTGCTGGGGAAAGAACGGCCAGGAAGCTGAAAAGAATTTGGAATTGATGGAATTCCTCTGCCGCTACGCCTGGGAAGCGCAGTAAGGAAATTTTACGCGGCGCGTTTTAAGAATGCGGAAGTATGCAAAACTGTGACACCCACCAACCGGCGTCCCCGATAGCGTAAAAGAAGATGGTCGCCCATGGGACGGGTGTCGGTTGCCTGCTGTGGATGCTCGAAACTCAAATAAAGCGTATCCGCCTCGGCATCATAATCCACCCAAAATTGCTTGGAGGGAAACTTGAGCAAATGCGGTAGCATTTTGAGAACTTGGGCTACACTGGGTGGCGCTGCATTTTTTCTTTTTGCCATAGGACCCCTCGCTTCAGCAATGACTTCACGCGTTTTGTGAGAAACGCTGTGATCACAAATCCATCCTCGGCCGATTGCTCACGGTAAACGACCACCAAAAACTTGCTTGATTCAATGGCGCGGACTGCCAAGAATTCCCCGGCGTAACCTCGAACAATGAAATCAGGATCGGCCACCGCTTCCAGTACACAGGAATAGCGGCCCGCCAATTCATCGTGATTTTCTTCGATAGGGAACCAACGCTCCAGCGGAAGACGGATGGGAACGCCATGTTTGGAAATTGCCCTATCCACGGACCGATTGTACCATGCCGATTTAAGCACTCATAAGCTGCGTCGGCCGGGAAGCTGAGAAGAATCTTGAGCTGATGGAATTCCTCTGCCGCTACAACATGCCCCCGAGCGTTTCTTCGGCGCCGGCGGAAGCGGCAAACAGTTGATCAATCCTACCGCTGGAGAAGCCCAACGCTTCAAGCTCCGTGCGCAGATCACCCGGCAAGATCGGAATTACTTCTCGTTCTATTCGCTCCACGCCTAAAAGACGTCGGGCCGCATTGACAGCATCAGACGTGATCTCATTAACAGAACGAGTACCGCCATCAACAAATCGGCTCATCTCAGGCACAATGATCTGGTAAGAATCTTTGCCAACGCCTGGCCTCGTAACACCCACCAGTCGCGCAACCGGAACGTCGGCCCGCGCCTGCAGACGCGCCTCTTGAGGATCAAAAACAATAACATCAAACCAAGGGGCTTTCAATCGTGCGAGCACTGCACCTGCAGCCGGGTCCACTGCAATGAAATGAATGCCGGACAGATCCGGATCTTGACCCTCGCCCTCCTCCATCCCAGCTTGCGGGGCTGGATTCTCGGCAACCTCGACATCCCAATAGCGCCAGCCCTGTTCCGCGAGTTCATTCTGCGGAAGGTAAGAAGCGTAAGAAGAACCGAGCTTGGCACTCTGCTTGCTGCCTGGGCGGCGATAACGGGGCGAAAGCGAGATAATCGCAGAAGCATCGGGCTGGGGAGTGTCATCGGATTGGGGAGTGTAAATGTGAGTGATTCGATAGACCATGCCTTCCGGGCTAGCCACATGGAATCCCTGTTCTAACTGGACGTCGCCCGTCACCTCCTTACCTGAAGCCCAGTCGAGCGCAGACGGCGGCCCATCCAATGGTTCACCCGGTAAGAATATCCCGGCCGCCAATTCGTCAAGGGTCGTATGGATCGGTCGCTTCCAATGTTCGCCGCCGGTGTTCGCCCATTTTTTAAAAGCATCGGCCAAAAGCTGATTCTCTTCTTGAGGCCTTCCCGGCAATGAGAAGGGACGCACCGTCACGGGATTTCGGCCGGCCTCGACAAACATATTGCGTAACCTCAATTCAGCCGTCACGAAAACACCGGATGGCACCACATTAAACAAGTACCCGCTGTATTCGGAGTACCAGATGATCTCCACGTTATACCGGGTGATATAGCGCCACTTCTCCTCTGCAGCATCTTTTCGAGCGATGCGCGCGCGTAGAAGAACCGGTTTGTTGGGGGATTCAGAAACGCGTGGATCTGACTGGGGCGGGTCGTCAAACGTAATCTCGAGAGTGGGATATTCCGCCACAAGATTCTTAAGAAATTCCTCCACCCGGGATATCTCCGCTTGAAGCACCGGCCACGCCGCCGAAACATACCCGGCCTGCGGAGTCCGCTCCTCCAACCCAACGGTCTCGCCCGTCGCGGCACCTGTCCCAGCGGTACCTGGTACCGGTGTCGCTGAGGGTTGGCGAGGGGGATCTACGAGATCGCGATACTTTTCGAAATCCCATTGGTGGCGGAACCACTCAAGTAGGCCTTTCTCTCCCGGAACCTCTTTCCCCGTTGCAGGGACCTTTTCCGGCTCTTCAAGCCCGGAAGCAGCCGCAAGCGCTTCTTGAATTTTTATAATTTCTTCCTGGTAAGATCGCTTCTCTTCTCCAACCCTGGCTTCTTCGCCCACGGGATCAGCATCTCCGGACGGATCGCCAAATGGCTGACCGGTCAATCTATTCGGTTCCTCCCTCAAGTATGTCAATCGTTCTGTCAATTGCCCCCGCAAACCAGAAATTTCCAGTTCGATATTCTCCAAGTGGTTGGTCAGAAAAAACTCTTGAGGAGTGTGTAGTCGTTCCGCCAATTCCCGCTGGGTTTCCGCGCGCGACCTCAAAGCTTTCTTTAATTGCCGTATAAGGTCGTCAGATGACCGCGCTTCCTCCAGCCCGGAAGCAGGCATGGGAGCAGCGATTGGAGGGTGCAAACTGGGGATTGCCGGGACAGCGGCGCGGGCAAGTTGGATGAACGGTTCAAGAGATTTCTTGAGTTCTTCGAGGCCGGTGCGACTCTCTGCTAATTCTGCCTGTTTGAGCGCAAAAGCAGGTGAAGGAGCAAGAAGTGTGACAACAATCCAAAGATGGACAAAACGTTTCATGAGGCCTCCCGGTTAAAGTGAAAACAGGGTATCTCCAAAGCATTTCGAAATCAACAACATTAAAAAGAATAGCGTACGATTAACCTACCAACTGCCGGCAATTGCATGTAAAAATTTGCGCGCAACAAAGCGCTGTGTTACCATCGGTGCATGGCCATCGTCAAAGTTCCGGACGAGAGTCGCACCATCACGCAGCCGGCTGAGGTGAAGACGTTTCTCACGCAGCACGGCATCCAGTTCGAGCCGTGGGGTGTAGAGCGCCTGGGAGATTCGACGGCGAAGCTCGGCAGCGAAGAAATTCTAAAGGCCTACCGGCCGGAAATCGATCGGTTGAAATCGGACAACGGTTACGTTACCGCCGACATCATCAACGTCACCTCCGCAACGCCCAATCTCGATGCCCTGCTGGCGAAATTCGACAAGGAACACCGGCATGCGGATGACGAGGTCCGGTTTACCATCTTAGGAAGCGGCGTATTTACGATTCATGATGAGAAAAACAAGGTCGTCTTTGAAATACAGGTCAGCCCGGGGGATCTCATCAACGTGCCTGCTTACACCGCCCATTGGTTTGACCTGTGCAAAGAGCGTACCATTCAATGCATTCGCCTCTTCAAAGATCCCGCCGGCTGGTCGCCAATCTACACCGGAACAAAAGTCGAAGAAAAGTACGAGCCGGTCTGCTTGGGCCCTGCTTCATTGAATCCCACGCTGACCCGCCGGGCTCCCTAAGCGCCGCGATCGACAGCAATGCTTCCGGGATTCACTTCACCAGGAGGCCGTCCGTTGGGAGGTCCTATATTCCTTTGAATTTCTTGAACCTCAAATAAAACAACGCTTCCGCCGGCCGCCAACAACGGCGATTGACCGCTGGGGGTACCGTTTCCAATGTGGGGCCATCCCTGATCGTCCCAATAAATGCGCTCTATCAACAACCGGCGCGAATGGCCTCCCCCATGCCCCACTTCTTCCGCTTTCCATGCATGGTAGATAATATAATCACGGTCGGCGTTTGATCTGACAATTTCTCCATGTCCTGGGCCGACCCATGCATGGTTGCTTCTGAGAATGGGCCCGCCCGGATATTTCTCGTAGGGACCGGTCAAAGAATCCGATCGGGCAATTCCCACGGCATATCGCTCATTAAAAAACGTGTTCGCACTGTAGAAAAGATAATACTTTCCGCGGCGATGGGCAAGACTGGGAGCTTCGACCAGCGGACCCTCCCAAGAATCCGGGTCTGGCCCGTGGTCCAAGATGATTTGACGCTGGTCCAGCAGTTTGCCGCCGTCGCCGCTTAATCTCTGAATGTAAATCGGCGTCGGCGCATTCCCTCCCAGATCATTCCCGTCCTCTTTCCAGAGAAGAAAATGCCGGCCTGTTTTAGGGTCTCGAAATTGATAAGGATCAATGTGGCCAACACGATCTTCCCGAACGATCGGCCCCCCGGAATCCGCCCAAGGCCCGGAAGGCCTGCGGGCAAATGCCACTCCGATGCACAAGTGGCCGGTCCGGTCGCGCGCAGTGTAGTAGAGTGCGTACCGGCTGCCGATACGGCACATGTTTGGGGCCCAGAAATCGTCCCAGGTGGCGTTTTGCTTAGCCCACTTCGGAACATTGCCAGGGGAAAAAACAAAGCCGCTGTGACTCCAAGTCCTCAGGTTGCTGGAAATTAAAATCGGAAAATAACCTTCTGTCGTTCGGGCCCCGGATACGACAAAATAGTTTCTGCCCATTCTAAAAACGCTGGGGTCCATTCCCGGCCGGCCGGCGAGAGAAAACTTGCCGTCGGCTTTCCCTTCAAGACCCGCGTTCGCCCCCAGTGCCCGGGCAAGATCGACTCTCTGTGAGGGTTGGGCGACGCGCAAAGCCCAGAGGGGCATGGTGCGGCATCCGCTTGCCGCATCCAAAGCCCAGACAGGTGACGCGCCGCTCAATAGAGTGAAAGTGATGAGAACAGCCCTAATCATCAGGACGCCGTCGTCCAGACAATAACTAAAATTCATCTTTGGTCAGCGGTAGTTTTCAAACTGCATGGCAACGTCAAAGTTTTTGGTGCGCAGAGACGCCATGACGGATTGAAGATCGTCAATTTTCGGCGCGGTGACTTTGACTTTATCATCGTGAATGCCCGCTTGAACCTTGAGCTTCAGATCCTTGATGGCCTTGACGATTTCCTTCCCTTTGTCCTGCGGAATTCCCTGCTGGAGCGTAATGACCTGCGCGGCGTCGCCGTTTGACTTATTTTCAACGGCTCCAAGCTGCAACGCCTTTGCCGCCACACCCCTCTTGAGGAGCTTTTGAAAAACAATGTCAAAGAGACTCCTGAGCTTCACGTCATCTTGGGCCAACAGGCGGATCTCTTTCTTTTCCTCATCAAAAACAATTTCGACCGCCGTCCCCTTAAAGTCGTAGCGCTGGGTCGCCTCTTTGAGCGACATCTGAACGGCGTTGCGGACTTCCTGGAAGTCCACCTTGCAGACGATGTCAAAACTATGATCCTGCGCCATCCTTCTTCCTCCGATCAAAGCTACAAGAGCTTGAGGTTGCTCAGGCATTCAGCGACCTGAAGCGGGCACGGTGTCCCGCCGAAGGCGGGACGAGAGAAGGTCGCTGCATAGCGCAGCCGGACTCGCTGGGTCCGGCAAGCGGCCTGAGCAACCTCAAGCTCTTGTAGCCTAATCCATCTTCTCGAATGCCATCACAGCCAAGCCCAAGAATCCGGCTGCGCAAAAAAACAGCACCGACAGATCCAGGGCAACGGAATAATGCATCACGCCGCTGAAAACTCCTCTGAGCAGATCAACGCCGTACGTAAAAGGATTCAGCCGGGAAATTATTTTAAGCCAGACCGGCGCATTGTCCAACGGAAACACGGCCCCGCTGAGCAGGAACAGCGGCATGATCACGAAATTGGCGATGGTTCCAAATCCCTCGAATGAAGTCATGCGGCAAGCAATCAGAATTCCCAGCGAGGTCGAAACAAACGCCATCAGATACATCAACGGCAACGCCAACAGAATCTGCCCCAGCGTCAACTGGACATGGATCAGCGGAATAAACAGCATCACCACCAAGCCATGCAGAAGCGAGACGGTCGATCCGCTGGCCGCCTTGCCCACGGCAATGGAAAACCGGGGAATGGGAGCGACCAAAATCTCTTTGAGGAATCCGAATTCCCGGTCCCAAATAATCGAAATGGCGGAGAGAAAAGAGGCGAAGATAAGGTTGAGGGCGATGATCCCCGGAAAAATGAACTCCAGATAAGAGGTCTCCCCCACCCGCCCAAATGAGGAGCCCAGGCCGAATCCCATGATCAGCAGCCAAAGGACCGGCCGGGCGATCGCCCCGAGAATTTGGGCGCGGTCACGGGTGAAGCGGATCAGGTCGCGCAGCCAAATCATCTGAATTGCCGCGATGTCGATCACCCGACCGCCTGTCTTGTCCATCGGAGATGGACATCTCTTGGACGGCCCTTCGGACCGACGGCAGGTGGTGGGGTCATCTCAGATTCCTCGACCAACGCCGGAGGGTGCGCGTCACGTCCCGGCTCCCCGCGGGCTCTTCGCGGATCTCGTGGCCTGTCAACTGGATGAAAATATCTTCGAGGGTCGCTTCGGGACTTGAATATCTCGCCTTCAATTCCTGCGGCGCGCCCAGCGCCACCAACTTGCCGTGATCAATGATCAGAACGCGGTCGCACGCCTCGGCTTCCTCCATGTAGTGCGTCGTGAGAAACAGCGTGATCTGATGGTTGCTGCGCAAAGAATGAACGAATTCCCACATCTTGCGGCGCGTTTGAGGGTCGAGGCCGATCGTCGGCTCATCCAAGAAAAGAACCTTCGGGCGATGGAGCAAGCCCCGCGCAATTTCCAGGCGCCGCTTCATGCCGCCGGAGAATTTCTTAACGATGGAGTTGCGCCGGTCCGCTAAATCCACCATTTCCAGCACGGACTCGATGCGCGTCCGGCGCTCCCTGGGCGGGATGTGGTAAATCATGGCGTGAAACCGGAGGTTTTCCCAAGCGGTCAATCGCTCATCGAGCGACGGGTCTTGAAAGATGATGCCGATTTGCTCGCGAACCTGGCGAGACTCACGCACGCAATCAAAACCGGCCACCTGCGCCGAACCGCCGGTCGGAGCCAGCAAGGTGCAGAGCACGCTGATGGTGGTGGTCTTGCCTGCCCCGTTTGGGCCTAAAAAACCAAACAGCTCTCCGGGCTCCACGGAAAACGAGAGGTCATCCACCGCCGTGAACCCGGCACTCCCGGAAACGGTACCGCTGTAGCGCTTGATGAGATGCTCGACTTCAATGATCGGCATATTGACGGACTCCGTATTTTGATACTATAACATGGGATAAACAAGATGAAACCTCTCCATGTCTACGACGGCGATTGCGGATTTTGCCGGCGCTGGATCAGCCACTGGCAGCTCTCTACGGGAGACCGGGTGGACTACGCTCCCTATCAGGAAGTCGCCCATCGGTTTCCGGACATCCCGGCGGCTCAATTCAAAGCCGCAGTGCATCTCATCGAGCCGGGCGGCCGCGTTTCAAAAGGGGCCGAGGCGGTCTTGCGCACTCTGGCCTACGCCCCGGAAAAACGCTGGATGCTGTGGATGTACCGGCATGTTCCGGGCCTCAAATTCTTCCTCGAATTGGCTTATCGCGTCATTGCGCGGCATCGCACGAAATTCTCTTCCCTCACCCAATGGCTCTGGGGCAACCACGTGGGGCCGGCCAGCCATCAAATGACGCGGTGGATTTTTTTAAGAATGCTCGGATGCATTTATTTAATCGCCTTCGCTTCGCTTGTGCCGCAAATTCACGGCTTGATCGGACAAAACGGCATCCTTCCGGTCCAAGAGCTGCTCGATGCCGCTGGGCGGCAATTGGGCGGCGATCAGGCGCGCCATCTTTTTCCCACTCTATTCTGGCTCAACGCGTCCGACCCGGCGTTGACTTTTGTGTGCTTGGCCGGGATTGCTCTGTCGGCCGCCCTCATCATCGGTCTGGCGCAGCTTCCGGCGCTGATCGGACTGTGGATTTGCTATCTCTCCCTGACCATCGCCGGCCAAGAATTCCTGTCGTTTCAATGGGACATCCTGCTGCTTGAGACCGGTTTTCTGGCCATATTTTTCTGCCCGCTTCGATGGACTCCGGCTCCCCCCGCCCGGGAAACGCCTCCTTCGCAGGCGATCCTCTGGCTGCTGCGCTGGCTGCTTTTCCGGCTGATGTTCGGTTCCGGCATGGTCAAACTGGCCAGCGGAGATTCCGCATGGGCGAATTTAACCGCTTTGACTTACCATTATCAAACCCAACCGCTCCCTACGCCCTTGAGCTGGTACTTTCACCAGATGCCAACCGGGTTTCACGTTTTCTGCGCCGCCTTTATGTTCATTGTGGAGCTCCTGGTCCCATTCCTGATTTTTGCCCCGCGCCGGCTGCGCGTGTGGGGCTGCGGCATCATGATCTTCTTCCAAATTTTCATCTTTGCCACGGGAAACTATGCCTTCTTCAACATTCTGACCATCGCCCTGTGCCTTCTCTTGCTCGATGACGCTGTGTGGCCGGCTTGGATCCGCCGCTTGCTCCGCAACGAAAAGCCGGAACCGCTTCGTCCTTTCCGATGGCGGGCGGCCATCACGATTCCGGTGGCCATCATGATTCTCTTCCTGTCCATCACACCTTCCCTGAAATTTCGCTCGATGGACGAATCCGGGATTCTCGTGCAATCGTACCGATGGCTGGCCCCTTTTCGCCTGGTCAACAGCTTCGGGCTGTTTGCCGTGATGACGACGCGCCGGCCCGAAATCATCATCGAGGGCAGCCGCGATGGACGCAAGTGGCTCGCCTATGAGTTCAAGTACAAGCCCGGTGATGTCAGACATCCGCCCTCTTATGTCGCCCCGCATCAACCCCGGCTGGACTGGCAAATGTGGTTTGCCGCGCTCAGCAACGCCCGCGCCAACCGTTGGTTCATGCGCTTGGCCCAGCGATTGCTCGAAGGATCGCCGGAGGTGACGGGGCTGCTTAAAAAGAATCCTTTCGTGGGCGGGCCGCCGCGCTACATTCGAGCCACCCTGTATGATTACCGGTTCGCAACGCCCGGGGAACGCGCCCGCGACGGGGCATGGTGGCACCGGGAAGAAATAAAGCCTTACTGCCCCATCCTCTCTTTGTAAAATTTTGATTCTCCCCATTCTGAAGACCTTGTGATACCATTAGCACTGCAAATAGTTAATTGCATTAACTAATTCTATGGACATCCAACAATTTTCACAGCGGATGACGGGACTTCTCCCTCGATTGGTTCGGGGGATTGCCCGCTACGAGCACAGCCATCTGACTCAGGGGAAGATGACCCTGCCCCAGCTCTGGGCGCTGGAATGCTTATCGCGCCAAGACGAATGCGCGATGAACAAGCTGGCAAGGCAGTTGGGCGTTTCCAAGCCGGCAGCCACCGGCCTGGCAACCCGCATGATCCATCAGGGCTGGGCGCGGCGAACGCGCGACCGGAAAGACCGGCGCATCGTGCGAGTCAACATCACCGCCAAAGGCCAGCGCATCATCCGCAACGTATGGGATCAAAAACGCAAAGCCATCGCCCAAGTCTTCGGCTCAATCTCCCCGAAAGACCGCGCCGAATACCTGTCCATCCTGGAAAAAGTAGTCCAATCGGTCTCTCAATGAAAATTTTAAGAATTTTTCTGACCGGGCTGCTTCTGGCAATCCCCTCCGCCGGACGCGCCCAAGCGAGCGCCCCAGACGCCGCCGGCCCAGCCCTCTCGTTGATGGAATGCTACGCCTTGGCGCTCAAGCGGAGCGAAACCGTTGCCCTGCAACAAGAATTCATCGAAGAAACTGCGGCGCGATTTACAACCGTGCTGGGCAGCGTCCTTCCGCACGTCAGCTTTCATTCCTCGGACAAACGCCAAGATGGGGCCGGCCAATCCGCCTTTACGCTGCGCCATGTCCCTGAGAGAAAATTCACGCTGACCCAGCCGCTGTTTACGGGATTTCGAGAGCTGGCGGCGTTAAAAGGCGCCAAGGTGCTGGGCCGGCAACGCGAATATGAGAAAGAACGCGCCGAACACCTGTTGCTCTTGGACGTCGCCAATGCCTACTACTTGCTTTTGGAGCAGCAGGAGGATCTTCTCGCACTGGAAGGCATCCATGCGGCCATCGTCGAGCGCTTGAAAGAACTGCAGGATCGCGAGCAGCTGGGACGGTCTCGGTCCAGCGAAGTGGTCAGCACAGACGCGCGGCGTTTGCGGATCGCAGCAGACATGGAAACGGTCCGCAGCCGCGTGGTGGTCACGCGGCAATTGCTGGAATTTCTCACCGGACAGGCCGGCTTGCGAATTCAACCGGACCCGGAAACTTCTTTTGCGCCGTTGGAGCCGCTGGAATCGTATCTGGTCCGGACTTCTCAACGGCCGGATGTGCGCGCCGTGGAAGAATCGGTCGAAGTGTCCAGGATGGAAAAGGCGGTCGTTCGCTCGGATTTCTTTCCCAACGTGGATTTGGAAGGAAATTATTACACGGAGCGCGTGGGAGTCTCAAAGGATGTGAGCTGGGACGTGACGCTGAAAGTGGAAGTGCCCATTTTCGAAGGCACGGAGACCGTTGGCGCAATGCGTCAGGCCTCTTCCCGCATCCGGCAATCGGAGCTTCGGCTCTCCGAAGCTCGACGCAAAGCCACCTTAGAAATCCGGGACGCCTACGCGCAGTATGAAGCCGGGATGGCCCGGAGCAACGCCCTTGGGCGCGCGCTCAATGCGGCCGATGAAAATTACCGGTTCCAAATGGAAGACTATCGCAGAAATCTGGTCAACAATCTGGATGTCCTGCAATCGCTCGAAGAATTGGAGGGCATCCGCCGGGATCAAGTCAACGCCTTGCATGAAACCAAGCGCCTGTGCTGGCAGCTCAAAATTGCCGCCGGGGAAACAAAATGAGTCTTTCCGATATTTCGATCAAAAAACCGGTCTTTTCCTGGATGTTGATGTCCGCCATGATTCTGTTCGGCATCATCAGCTTCAAAGGGATGGGTGTGAGTCAAATGCCGGACGTCGACTTTCCTGTCATCACCGTTCAACTGACGCTGGAAGGCGCGGCGCCTGAAGTCATGGAAACCGACGTGGTGGACATTGCCGAAGACGCCATCACCAGCATCCAAGGCATCCGAGACATCTCTTCTTCGGCCCGTCAAGGATCGGCCACCATTACGATCGAGTTCGACCTCGAGCGGGACATTGACGTTGCCCTGCAGGAAGTCCAGACCAAGATCGCCCAAGCTCAATTGCGCTTGCCCCGCGAATTGGACCCGCCGGTCATCATCAAGGTCAACCCTCAAGACCAGCCGATTATGTGGATTGGAGTTTCCGGTGAAGTTCCGCTGCGCGACTTGATGGGGTACGTTCAAGACCATCTGAAGGACAAATTCCAGACGGTCAGCGGCGTGGGGGAAGTCTTCCTGGGCGGATTTCTTGAGCGCAACCTTCGCGTCTGGGTGGACGCAGAAAAGCTGGCGGCCTATCAGATGACGGTTCAAGACGTGATCGACGCCATTCAACGGGAGCATTCGGAGCTGCCGGCCGGGCGCATCGAAACCCCCCAAAAAGAATACAACGTCCGGGCATTGGGAGAAGCCCTTTCCGTCGAAGAATTCGGCAAGCTGGTGATCGCGCGCCGCGGAAACGAAGCGGTGTACAAACCGATTTATCTGTCAGACGTTGCGGCGGTGGAGGATGGATTGGCCGATGTCCGGCGCATGTCGCGCGTCATGGGAAAAACGGCAGTCGGAATGGGCATCCGAAAACAGCGCGGGGCAAACGAAGTTGCCGTTGCCCATCGCGTGCTCGAACGGCTGGAAGAAGTCAAAAAGACCCTCCCCAAAGGAATCACGCTGGGTGTCAATTTCAACCGCACAAAATTCATCGAAGAATCGATCCGAGAGCTCAACTTTACGCTTCTTCTCTCGGGCCTTCAGACCTCCCTGGTCTGCTGGTTCTTTCTTGGATCATGGAGCGCGACTTTTAACATCCTCTTGGCAATTCCGACTTCCATCCTGGGCACGTTCGTCGTTTTAAAATTCTTCGGGTTTACGCTCAACACCTTTACCCTTTTGGGACTTTCACTGGCCATCGGCATTGTGGTCGACGACGCCATCATGGTCCTGGAGAACATTGTGCGCTTCCGCGAACGCGGGATCGAACAAGTCGAAGCGGCGCGCTTGGGGGCGTGGCAAATCACGCCGGCGGCCACGGCGGCCACTTTGGCCATCATCGCCATTTTTATGCCGGTGGCTTTCATGTCCGGCATCATCGGAAAATTCTTCTTCGAATTCGGCGACACCATCTCCATCGCAGTCGCCCGTGCGCTGCTCG
>JACQQZ010000116.1 GCA_016206755.1 Candidatus Omnitrophota bacterium | reverse complement strand
TGATGATGCGCGGCGTCATCAAACAAAATGCGACGATGGTGACCAGCTCGATGCTGGGACGTTTCCGGACCGATCCGAAGACGCGATCGGAATTCTTTGAGCTCGTACGCCCGGCAGGAAATTCCCCGTGAGTTTGCCGGAGCGATTTTGGAGTGAGACAAGGGAGGATTAAAATGGTGACTTTAACGGACAAGGCAGTCGGCAAGTTGAAAACATTGCTGGAGCAGGATGGCAAGCCGGATTACGGCCTGCGTTTGAAGGTGGTCGGCGGCGGTTGCTCGGGGATGTCTTACGCGATGGATTTCGAAGAGAAACCCGCCCCCGGCGACAACACCTACGAGCAAAGCGGCGTGAAAGTATTCGTAGATCCGCAGAGCGAGCAATACGTCAACGGCGCCATTGTGGATTACACCGAGGCGTTGACCGGCGCCGGCTTTACGATCAAAAATCCGAACGCCAAGGGCGGCTGCGGCTGCGGTTCTTCATTTACTGTTTAATTTCTGTTTCATGGTAGGGCAGGGTCTAACTTTCTGAAGGGGGTTTGCATGGGCGGCACGAAGCGTGCGCAGTGGGTGGCATCCCGGACAGGGAAAAACGTCACCCAGATGAATTTTGCCCGCCGAGGGATCATCACCGAAGAGATGCGGTGGGCGGCGGAGCGTGAATCGATTGATCCGGAATCGGTGCGCTCGGAGATTGCACGCGGCCGCTTGATCATCCCCGCCAACATCCGGCACACGGCGCTTGAACCGATCGCCATCGGCGTCGCCGCCAAGTGCAAGATCAACGCCAACATCGGAAATTCCGCCGTGACTTCCGATGTCAATCAAGAACTCGACAAGCTCAAAATGGCCGTTCGGTACGGCGCGGACACGGTGATGGATCTGTCCACCGGCGGCAACATCCGCGGCATCCGCGCAGCGATTATTGAGCAAAGCCCCGTTCCTGTCGGAACCGTTCCGATTTACGAAGCGTTGCAGTCGGTCAAGTCGATGGAAGAGTTGACCGTCGAGCGTCTCTTTGAAGTCATTGAATATCAGGCCTCGCAGGGCGTTGATTACATGACGCTGCATGTGGGCGTGCTGCGCGCCTATCTGCCGCTGACGCAGCATCGCATCACCGGCATCGTCAGCCGCGGCGGTGCGCTCATGGCGCAATGGATGCTGCTCCACAACAAAGAAAATCCGCTTTTTGAACATTACGACCGGTTGATTGAAATCGCGCAGCGCTACGATGTAAGCTTTAGCTTGGGCGACGGGCTGCGGCCGGGATGCTTGGCGGACGCGTCGGATGCGGCCCAGTTTTCCGAGCTCAAAACGCTTGGGGATCTGACCCGGCGCGCATGGGAAGGGGACGTCCAGGTGATGATTGAAGGTCCGGGGCATGTGCCGATGGACCAACTGGAGATGAACGTCAAGAAACAGCAGGAGCTTTGCCACGGGGCCCCGTTTTATACGCTCGGACCGCTGGTGACGGACATTGCCCCAGGTTACGATCACATCACCTCTGCCATTGGAGCGGCGATTGTCGGCTGGCACGGCGCGTCTTTGTTGTGCTACGTGACTCCCAAGGAACATCTCGGATTGCCCGGCGCCAACGACGTGCGCGAAGGAGTCATCGCCTACAAAATCGCGGCGCATGCAGCGGACGTGGCGCGGCACCGGCCCGGCGCGCGCGACCGCGACGACGAGCTTTCAAAGGCGCGGTTTACTTTTGACTGGGACAGGCAGTTTGCGCTCTCGCTCGACCCTGAGCGCGCGCGCGAATTGCACGACGAGACTTTGCCCCACGAGGCATTTAAGTCGGCGGAATTCTGCTCGATGTGCGGGCCGAAGTTCTGCTCGATGCACGTCTCGCAGGAAGTCAGCAAGATGCTCAGAGGCGGCGTCAACGAAACGCTGAAATTGACCGGGAAATCCCAGGAAATCTAAAATGGTAAAACCGTTGCCGGCGGCATCCGATCCGGAGCTCTCACGGCTTCCGCTCGAGGAATTGAGGCGCCGGGCGCTGGAATTGAAAAAGAAGCGCGATGCCTACATCATCGTCCACAATTATCAGCGCGGAGAGATTCAAGACATTGCCGACGTGACGGGGGACTCTCTGGCGTTGTCGCAAGCCGCCATTCGAACGGATGCCAAAGTGGTGGTTTTCTGCGGCGTCGACTTCATGGCGGAGACCGCTTCGATTTTGAATCCGGATAAAACGATTCTGCTTCCGGAGATCAATGCCGGTTGTCCGATGGCCGGGATGCTCAGCGCCGGGCAATTGCGCGCGAAGATGAAAGAACATCCGGGCGTGCCGGTCGTCGCTTACGTGAATTCCTCGGCGGAAGTCAAAGCGCTGGCCACCATCTGCTGCACCTCCGCCAATGCCATTCAGGTGGTCCGCTCGCTGCCGGACAGGCAAGTCCTCTTTGTTCCGGACCGCAATTTGGGCTCTTACGTCCAATCCCAAGTCCCGGAAAAAGAAATCATTCTCTGGGACGGATTTTGTCCGACCCATCAGCGCTTCAAGGAAGAGGATCTTTTAAGCGCCCAGGTCCAATATCCGGACGCAGAATTTGTCGCGCACCCGGAATGCCGCCCGGAAGTCTTGAAACACGCCGATGTCATCACCTCGACTTCCGGAATGCTCTCCGCCGTCAAAAACTCCGGCGCCTCCCGATTTATCATCGGAACGGAAGAGGGCATGCTCTACAAGCTGCGCAAGGACAATCCAACCAAAGAATTCATTCTACCGACTCAGAAATTGATTTGCCCGACGATGAAAATGACCAAGCTCGCTTCACTGGTGCGTTCCTTGGAGCGAATGGAATATCAGATCACCGTGCCCGGTGACGTGGCCGCACTTGCTCTGGAATCCGTTGAGCGCATGCTGGTCCTGACGGGCGAAACCCCGATGGTTGCAATCGCAGGATACTAAATCGGTAAATCGGCGTCAGACGCCGAATACAAGGAGAGAAATAAGAGATGGCTCAGCAAGGTTTGACACTCGACGATATGGATTATCTTTCACCGGGCAAGAAAGCGCGGCTCTACCGCATGCTCTACGAATACGGCCCGGGCCACGGCAAGCTGATGATTCTGCCGATCGACCAGGGGTTGGAGCACGGTCCGCGGGATTTCTTTGAGAATCCGGACTCGATTGATCCGGAATTCCAGTACCGGCTGGCCGTCGAGGGGCATTTCTCCGCGATTGCATTGCAGATCGGCTTGGCCGAGAAATATTACCGGAAATTTGCAGGGCAGGTGCCTTTGATCGTCAAGATCAACGGCAAGACCGAAGTTCCGCCCGATGACGAATCGTTCTCGCCGATGACCGGCTCGGTGCTGGACGCCGTGCGCTTAGGCGCCGATGCCGCCGGTTACACTTGCTACGTCGGCTCTGCTTCCCAGGATCGCGACTTCATTCAATTCAATCAAGTCCGCATGGACGCCGAGAAATACGGCATGCCCGTCATCATGTGGGCTTACCCCCGCGGCAAGTACGTGGAAGCCAAAGGCGGCAAAGACAGTCTCTGGGCCGTTGATTATGCAGCCCGCGTGGCGCAGGAATTGGGCGCGGACGTTGTGAAGGTCAATTTCCCAAAAATCAAACCGGAAAGCCAATCGCTCAATCCGAAGCCGTACAACACATTGACTTTGCCGCCCGAGGAAGCGATGCGCAAAGTCGTGGCTTCGGCCGGGCGAACACTGACCCTGGTCTCCGGCGGAGAGAAGAAAGGGGACGAAGACCTGCACAGGGTGGTGCAGACGGCGCTCAAAGCCGGTGTCACCGGCTTTATCTTTGGACGCAACATCTGGCAGCGAAAATATCCGGATGCTTTGAAGATGTCCCAGGCGATCACGGAGTCGATCTGGAACACGGTGGGCGCCAAAGAAGCCAGCCCGAAATCGTCGGCCCGTGTCTAAGCGGTACCGTTTCCGGGA
>JACQQZ010000115.1 GCA_016206755.1 Candidatus Omnitrophota bacterium | reverse complement strand
TGCCGCGCGCCGGAAGAAAAAACAATCTCGTCTCTCGAAGCATCGTGATCCACTTCGACCGTCTGCCCTTCTCTGATTTCCCCGGTTAAAATTTTTCTGCCCAGGGCGGTTTCCAGCTCCTTTTGAATCGCGCGCTTCAAGGGGCGCGCGCCGTAGGCAGGGTCATGGCCGATGGCCGCCAGGTGCTTCTTGGCAGCTTCGGTCGCTTGCAGCGTGATGCGCTTGTCTTGCAGCCGTTGATTCAGGTGGGCCAACTGAAGGTCGACGATCTGAAGCAAGTGTTTCTCGGTCAAGGCATGGAAGACGACGGTTTCATCCACGCGGTTGAGAAATTCCGGACGGAAATGCGCTTTGAGCTCCTGCAAAACGGTGCGCTTCATCGCTTCGTAGCGCTCGCTTCGCGCCTGGCCGGTGAACTCGAGAATTTTCACGCTACCGATGTTGGAGGTCATGATGAGAAGGGTGTTCTTGAAATTCACCACGCGTCCCTGGCCGTCGGTCAGCCGTCCGTCGTCGAGAATCTGCAGCAGCACGTTGAACACGTCGTGGTGCGCTTTCTCGATTTCATCGAATAAAATGACCGAATAAGGCCGGCGCCGGACCGGCTCCGTCAACTGGCCTCCCTCTTCGTAGCCGACATAGCCGGGAGGAGCCCCGAGCAACCTGGCGACGGTGTGTTTTTCCTGATATTCGGACATGTCGATTCGGATCATCGCCCGCTCATCGTCAAAGAGCGTGGCCGCCAAGGCGCGGGCCAGCTCTGTCTTTCCAACGCCGGTCGGTCCTAAAAAGATGAAGGAACCGACGGGACGCGCCGGATCTTTGAGCCCCGATCGCGCGCGAATGACCGCCTCGGCCACCGCAGTCACGGCCTCATCCTGTCCAATGACGCGCCGGTGCAGCTCCTCTTCCAAGTGAAGCAATTTCTGAGCTTCACCTTCGAGCAATTTCGAGACCGGAACGCCGGTCCAGCGGCTGACGACCTGGGCAATGTCCTCTTCATCCACTTCCTCTTTGACCAGAGACGCCGTCTCTTTGCGTTGGGCGAAACGCCCTTCCTCGGCCTTGAGCTGTTTTTCAAGCTCGAGCAATTTGCCGTATTTGAGCTCCGCCGCCTTGTTCAAATCGTACTGGCGCTCCGCCTGTTCAATGGCGCGCCGAGTGTCTTCAATCTGCTGCTTGATGCTGCGCAGCGTTTGAGCGGCCTTTTGCTCTTTTTGCCATTGCTGCTTGAAGGCGTCGGCCTTGACTTGGAGGGTGCTCAGCTCTTCTTCGAGTTTCCTGAGGCGTTCCTTCGAGCCGGCATCTTTTTCTTTTCTGAGCGCCTCGCGCTCAATCTCCAGTTGCATGATCCGGCGCTGAATTTCATCCAGCTCCGCGGGCATCGAGTCGATTTCGGTGCGCAATTTTGCCCCTGCTTCATCCATCAAATCAATCGCCTTGTCCGGCAAGAAACGATCGGAAATGTACCGGTCGGACAAGACCGCGGCGGCGATGAGGGCGGAATCTTTGATGCGCACGCCGTGGTGGATTTCGTAGCGTTCTTTTAAGCCGCGCAAAATGGAAATGGCGTCTTCGACGGAGGGCTGATCCACAAAAACCGGCTGAAAACGGCGCTCCAGGGCGGCGTCTTTCTCGACGTGCTTGCGGTATTCGTCGAGGGTCGTCGCACCGATGCAGTGGAGCTCTCCGCGCGCGAGCATCGGCTTGAGCAAATTGCCCGCATCCATAGCCCCCTCGGCCTTGCCCGTCCCGACGACCGTGTGGAGCTCGTCGATAAAAAGAATGATCTCGCCGCCGGAGGACTGGACTTCTTTGAGAACGGCCTTGAGGCGTTCTTCGAATTCGCCGCGGTATTTTGCCCCGGCGATCAAGGCGCCCATGTCCAGGCAGATGAGGCGTTTTTTCTTCAAACCCTCCGGGACGTCCCCCCGCACGATGCGCTGCGCCAAACCTTCGACGATGGCGGTTTTTCCGACGCCCGGATCGCCGATCAAAACAGGGTTGTTTTTGGTGCGGCGCGATAAGACTTGAATCACCCGCCGGATTTCGGCGTCGCGGCCGATGACCGGGTCCAGCTTTCCGTCATCGGCCAATTTGGTCAGGTCGCGGCCGTATTTTTCAAGCGATTGATAGGTGGACTCGGCGCTGGGAGTTGTGACGCGCTGTGCGCCGCGAATGGAACGAATGGCTTCGCCGAGCCGCGCCGGGTTTATTCCTGCTTCTTTAAAAATTTTTCCTGCAGCACCCGTGTCAGAGACCGCAGCCAACAGCATCTGCTCGACAGAGACATACTCATCCTTCATCCCGTTGGCCTGGGACTCCGCATGGGCCAATAATTTTCCCAATCGGGCGCTTGCGTAGACTTCGGCGGTCGCAGATGGCCGGGTGACTTGAGGAATACGCCCAAGCTCGGCTTCCAAACGCCGGCGCATCTGCGCAGGATCGGCGCCGAGCTTTTGCACCAACGAGGATGCGATGCCGTCTTCCTGCTCCAACAGCGCCAGCGTCAGATGCTCAACATCGGCTTGCGTGTGATTCATCGCCAACGCTTTTTGTTGAGCGGCCGCGAGAGCTTCCTGGGCTTTTTCGGTCAGTCGACTGGGGTCCATGTCTGAAAACCATTTTAGCACTCGACCACTTAGAGTGCTAACACCCCGAATATACCACGCTGCGAAATTTTGTCAAGGGGAGGTTTCGCTGCCAGGGGAGGTTTCGCTGCCGATCATGCGCAGTATCTCTTGTTCCGTCGTAACGCCTTGGCGGACTTTTTCCATGCCGTCCTGGCGCATCGTCCGCATCCCCTTGCGGATGGCGGCGCGCCTTAAATCGTCGGTTGAACAGCGTTCGACGATCATGCGTTTGATTTCCTCGTCCAGAACAAAACATTCCGAGATAACGGTGCGGTTCTTAAAACCGGTGTTCTGGCAAGAACGGCATCCTTTTGCCTTGCATTCCACGCAGGAAAGCCGCACCAGGCGCTGGGCCATGACCGCTTCGATGGCGGAAGCCGCCAGGAACGGCTCCACCCCCATGTCGACAAGACGCGCAATGGAACCGACGGCATCGCTGGTATGCAGCGTGGAAAAAACGAGATGACCCGTCAAAGCGGTCCGAAT
Organism: Candidatus Omnitrophota bacterium; assembly: GCA_016206755.1. Taxonomy (GTDB): domain Bacteria; phylum Omnitrophota; class Gorgyraeia; order 1-14-0-20-64-10; family JACQQZ01; genus JACQQZ01. Next base: position 3,880 of record JACQQZ010000115.1, on the reverse strand, counting down.
GGTAATTTCCGCCGTCTCCAGATCGCGGATCTCTCCGACCATCATCACGTCCGGATCATGCCGGAGCATCGATCGAAGGGCGTTCGAGAAAGTCAGTTGGATTTTCGGATGAACCTGGCACTGCGTGATGCCCGGGAGAGTGTACTCGATCGGATCTTCGATCGTGATGATCTTCCGCGTCCGGTCATTGAGCTTGGCCAGACAGGCGTACAGGGTCGTGGTTTTCCCGCTGCCGGTCGGCCCTGTGACCAAAAGAATGCCGTGCGGCTTGCGCAAAAGGGTTTCCATCGTCTTCAGATGATCTGAAAGAAATCCCAATTGTTCGAGACCCAAAAAGATGTAGCCGGAGAGAAATCGCAGCGTTACGGACTCGCCGAAAGGCGTCGGAAGGATGGAGATTCGAATGTCGATCTCCCGCCCCGAAATTCTTACTTTTGCCCGGCCGTCCTGAGGGAGCCGGTGTTCGGCCACATCCAAATTGGCCACGACTTTAATGCGTGAAATCAGGGAGTTTTGAAATTTTTTCAAGTCCGCGGGAACCGGAACTTCATAAAGGATTCCGTCGACGCGATAGCGAATCGCCAGGTTGTTTTCGTACGGTTCCAGGTGGATGTCGGAAGCGCGCGCCCGAACGGCTTCTTGAAAAAGCTGCCGGGCGAATTGAATCATGGAGGCATCCGCGCCGGCGTCCGCGGCATCCGTCTCGCCGGATGCCGCGGGCAAGACGGCAGGTCCCTGGGTTGCAGCCATCGCTTCCAATGTGTCCGCGCCCAACCCGTAAAAGAACGGGATCGATTTTTCCAAAACAGCCGGGGAAACCGGAGCGGGGAGAATTTCCAGATGCGTGATGGCGCGCAATTCGTCCAGAATGGAAGTGTCGGACGGATCGGCAATCGCCACGGTCAGCATGGTGTCGCCGCGCGAGATGGGCAGCGCCTGATAACGCGTCGCCAACTGGACCGGCAATACTTTCAATGCTTCCGGCTCAATGAGTATTTTTTTCTCGGGATCGGACAATGAGCACCTCCAATCTAACGTTACCTCAAGTCTCCCGTCGGATGCTTGGATAATAACCAGCTAAAATTACGCTTAACATCGCTTTGCCTCTTTGCAATTTCACATGCTTCTCATCCATACTTTCTTTTGAGAGGTGCAGAATGGCAAAATTGCTGGTCATCGAAGATGAGGAGGAAGCGCGGACGGCGCTGTCTGAGGCGCTGCGGAAAGGCGGCCACAACGTTTCCGCTTTTGAAAATGGAACCTCCGCAGTCGAAGAATTCAAGCGCCGTCCCGTCGACTTGGTTTTCTGCGATTTGAGAATGTCGGGCCTGGATGGATTGTCGGTCCTGCATGCCCTCAAAGGAATCGATCCCTGGATTACCGTCATCGTCATGACGGCTTACGGCACGGTCGAATCCGTCGCCCGTCTCTTTCAAAACGGCGCCTACGATGTCCTGGAAAAACCGTTCACGCTGTCTCAGATTCAACAGCTTGCCCGGCGCGCCCTGGATCACCGCAAAAAACTCAAAGAGATCGCCCGTCTTCAAGGAGAGCCCGGAATCGCTCCCGACGTCCCGGCCCGGCTCAGGGAATTGGACCGTCTCAGGGCCGACTTTCTGGGAATGGTGATGCGGGATTTGAAAGCTCCTCTACAGCTCATCCAGGAAGACTTGGCTTTGATCCGGCAGGGCTACTACGGATTGCGCGACGGGCTGCGTCAACAACAGCTCCTCAGCCGCCTGGAAAGAATCTCCACGTTGATGCGGCGAACCGCCGAGGGAGCCCTGGCCGTCTTTCTAAGCCAGGAGCAGCGGCTCAGCATTGCCCCCTGCGATATTCAAAAAAATCTGGAAGGAACCGTTCAGATGGTCCGCATGATTTGTTCGGACAAAAAAATTGATTTTCATGCGACAAGCCCGGCGACTTCAATCATCGGATTGACGGAGGGTGAAAAAATCCGGTTCCTGGCGGAGGAGCTGCTGCTGCAGGCCGTTGAGCATGGGAGCGCGGGAGACCGGATCCTCTTCGCGCTTGGGCTTGAAGCGGGCGGTTTTTGCATTGATCTGAAAATGACGGGGCAAAATGTCCGCAATGTGTGGAGCGACATTTCCGATCGAACCCGGCCTTCGCTCAGCCGCCACTACGCCGAGCTCCTGGGAGGACGCCTGGAAATTCCCACCGGCTCAAAAGCCAATCCTCAAATTCGAATCAGGATTCCGTGGTTTCTTCCGGCGTAATCGCCCGACACGGCATCGTCCGCATCAAATTCAGGAGCGCAGCGTTGCTGCGAATTGTCCTCTGAGGGCCTCGACGATTGACGCGTGGGCTTGATTGACTTCGTCATCCGTCAGCGTCCTGTCGCCCGCAGCATAGGTGACGGTATAGGCAAGGCTCTTTTTCCCGGAAGGAACCTGGGAACCCCGGTACTGATCAAACAGATGAACTTTTTGAACCAGGGACCCGCCGGCCAGGCGAATGCAGGAGGCGATTTCCGAATAAGGAACGGCCTCATCCAAAACAACGGCGATGTCCCGTGTCACAGGAGCCACTTTTGGAAGCGAGACCAGCATCGCAGGAGAAGCCGGGGCAGCCCAACAGGCCTGCCAGCCGACTTCCGCCAAAACAACCTCGACGTTTGAAGGAATTTCAAAAGCCGTAAAACGAGAATCTGTGATTCCGATCCATGCAACACGGGGCGCCCTTGCGTCATCGCCGATCGTGACGGTCTCCGGTCGAAACCATGGGCATGCACGATCGATATCTTGATTGTTCCAAGCTCTCCAATGGAGCTTTTTACCTCCCAACCGTTCGGATAAGGCATCCAAAATTCCTTTGGCATCGTACAGATCCCAGCAAGAAGGCTTCGCATTCCAAGAACCGGTTTTAAGCCCTGCCAGGGCAATGGAGAGCGTGCGCCGTTCCTCCGGCTTACCTTGCGCATCCCAATGATAGGTTCTGCCCAATTCAAAGAGGGCCATTCCGGCGGCCGCCCTGCGGTTAAAATTCCGCGCCACTGTTTCGAGCGCCCCAATCAAAAGGGTGGGCCGAAGAATGCTCAGGTCGACGCTCAATGGATTCTGCAAAAAAAGTTGCTGGGCTTTTTTTAAGCTGCCCGTGGGATCAAAACGCTGCAAGGCATCCGGGCCGATGAGACTGTATGTTAAAATTTCATCCAGGCCGCCGGCCACCAAAAGCCGCCGGATTTTATTTTCGCGGCCGCGCAGATCGATCTCTTTTTCTCCGTTTCCTTCCCTATTTTCTTGGGCGGCGAATGTCGGCGCGGGCCGTGGCAGCGTGGTCGGGAAATTCTGGTATCCCGTCAGGCGGGCCAATTCCTCCAGCAAATCCACCGGTTCTTTTAAGTCGGCCCGGAAGCTCGGCGGGGCGACCTTCCAACGGGAAGTTGAGCCGGTAATTCTGCATCCCAGCGCCAAGAAAATCTTTCGTTGTTTCAGAGGAGGAATCTCTTCCCCCAAGGCGCGGGCCTGCTCCGGTTCCCAGAGAATTGCTTTCGGTTTGTTGCGGGAGAAACGCTTGTCGACGGGACCCCAGACAACATACCCGCCTGCCGCTTCCACAATCAGGGCTGCCGCACGGCGCGCGCAGGAAGCCACCTGTTCCAAATCAACGCCGCGCTCAAAGCGATAGGAGGAATCGCTGGCCAATTTGAGATTGCGGGAGGTGCGCCGGATGGAAATCGGGTCGAACCATGCGCTTTCGAGCAGAACGCGTTTTGTTCCAAAAGATACCTCGGCGTCTTTGCCTCCCATGACTCCGGCAATGGCCACCGGCCGGCGCGCATCGGCAATGACCAGCATTTCAGAAGTGAGCTGGCGCTCGGCCCCATCGAGGGTCACAATTTTTTCGCCCTGGGCTGCCC
>JACQQZ010000114.1 GCA_016206755.1 Candidatus Omnitrophota bacterium | reverse complement strand
GATGTGGGCCTGCCAATTTTACCATTGGAACAAGCCGCGTACCTACATCACCTCAGGCGGTTTGGGGACGATGGGGTACGGCTTGCCGGCCGCCATCGGCGCGCAATTCGGCCGCCCGAAAGACTTGGTGGTTTGCTTGAGCGGCGACGGATCTTTTGTGATGAACATTCAAGAATTGGCCACGGCCGTCGATCACAAGCTGCCGATCAAATCCATCATCATCAACAATGCCTACCTGGGGATGGTGCGGCAGTGGCAGGAGATGTTTTACAAGAAACGCTATTCTTACTCCGGCATGCGGGCTCCCGATTTTGCGAAGGTGGCCGAAGGTTTCGGCGCGCGCGGCGTTCAGATTTCCAAGCCGGAAGAGGTGCGTCCCACGCTCGAAAAAATCTTGAAGGACGATCAGACCTGGGTCGTGGATTGTTTGTGCGACGAAGAGGAGAAAGTGTTCCCGATCATCCCGCCGGGCAAGGCGATCGACGAGATGATCATGGACATGGCCTGACATGGCGACCCCAAAGCATACGATTTCAGTCGTGGTGGAAAACCGGTTCGGCGTTTTGGCGCGCATTGCGACCATCATCGCCGGCCGCGGTTTCAACATCGATTCACTCGCCGTCGGAGAGACCGAAGATCCGACCACCTCCCGCATGACGATTGTCGTGCAGGGAGACGACCGGACGATCGACCAGGTGAAAAAGCAGCTGAACCGCTTGATCGACGTCATCACCGTGCAGGATTTGACCAAAGGCGAGTTCATCGACCGGGAACTGATGCTCGTGCGCGTGACGGTGACGACCCAATCGCGTCCGGAAGTCATGGCCATCGCCGAGAGCATGAAGGCGAAGATCGACGACGTCGGCCTCAAGTCCGTCGTGCTGCAAATCGTCGGGGACGCGGCGAAGATGCACACCGCTTTGGAGCTGCTCAAACCGTACGGCATCAAGGAGATCGTTCGCACCGGGCGAATCGCACTGGCCCGGGAAGTCCAGCCGCAAGCCGCGAAAACGAAAGCAGGAGTCTAACATGGCCGGTACATCTTTGCCCGGAAAGCCGCGGCTGCTCTATCTCGTTCTGTGTGATACTTTCACCACAGATTCGTTTGGGAAAAAGACGCTGGTCGGGACCTTTGACCGCGTGACATCTTCCGTATTTCCGTGCCTCGCCCGCCCTTTCCATATCGTTACGGGATGGGAAGGATTGGAGGGGGATTATGCGATGACCGTCGAGATCCAAGATGTGCAGGGGAAGCGGGTATTCAGTTCTCCCAAGATTGGACTTCGATTTAGCGGTCCGCTGCAGAGGGCTGACGCGATCATTCAAGTTTCCGGTTTAAAACTGGAGAATCCAGGCGTTCATTCGGTATTGGCGTTGCTTGAGGGATCTCCTCAGGGGTCCCATCCATTGTTGGTCGAGAAATCCATCGGATTGACCACTGACCAGGAGAAAGTTGCGTGACAGCAACTGGCAGCTGTGAAAATACGATCGTATTGTGCGAAGAGTGGTGGTGGAAACAACCGTTTTCTGTGGCTGAGTCCAGCGGGGCCACGACCATGATTCCTATTAAAAGCACCGCTCAAATTGTTAAAGAAAAGCCCTGGTATGGTCCCCATACGTTTTGGGCATTACAACCGCGCGATGTGAATTCCAGGACAAAAGGAGTTAGGAGTGATCGGCTGGATGATTTTCTTTACGGGTCATCTCGATGAAACGCGTATTTGTCGATACGTCGTTTTTGTTCGCGTATCACTACGATAAGGATCCCTACCATGTTGCTGCAAGAAATGTAGTGAATGAGAAAGTCAAGGCAATGCAGCCCCTGCAGTGGGTTGTAACGGATTATATTTTTGATGAACTGATGACTGTTATTCAGAAATTCATGTCGAAAGAAAGTGCTTTGGAGGTTGGAAAACGGTTGTTTCAAGATCGAGCTTTCGATTTCAAATACCTTACGTCAAAAGATTTTGAAGAAGCGTGGGCCATTTTTCAAAGATATCAGGATAAGCAGTGGAGTTTTACAGATTGCACATCTTATGTGTGGATTCGTGATAATCAGCCGGATTATTATTTGGCAACGGATGATGATTTTAATCAGTTTGGCATATCGCTCAACTTAATGGGGTTTTAACATGGCTAAAATTTATTACGACGAAGATGCGGATCTTTCAATTCTCAAGGGGAAAACGATCGCCATTTTAGGGTACGGCATCCAGGGCCGGGGCCAGGCGCTCAATTTGCGCGACAGCGGTTTGAACGTCATTGTTTCGCAGCGCCCCGGCGGTCCGAATTACGACAACGCCGTCGCGGACGGCTTCAAGCCGGTTTCCGTCGATGAGGCCGCGGCCAAAGCCGACATCATCATGATTCTTTTGCAGGATACGCTGCAGGCGGGCGTCTACAAAGAATCGATTGCCAAACAGATGAAGCCGGGCAAGGTGCTCGGGTTCTCCCATGGATTTAACATCCACTTTCATCAGATTCTGCCGCCGAAGGAGACAGATGTCTTTATGGTTGCTCCCAAGGGCCCGGGATCGTTGGTGCGCCAGCTCTTTACGGAAGGCAAAGGCGTTCCCAGTCTCGTGGCTGTCTATCAGGATGCCTCCGGCAAAGCCAAGCAGGTGGCGTTGGCCTATGCAAAAGGATTGGGTTCCACGCGCGCCGGCGTTCTCGAAACGACGTTTGCCGAGGAGACCGAGACCGACTTGTTCGGCGAGCAGACGGTGCTCTGCGGCGGAGCTTCCGCCCTCGTCAAGGCCGGTTTTGAGACGTTGGTGGAAGCCGGTTATCAACCGGAGGTCGCCTACTTCGAATGCCTGCATGAGCTCAAACTGATCGTCGACATGATCTATGCGCAGGGGATCAAAGGCATGCGCGCGCGCGTGTCGGAGACGGCCCGCTTTGGCGACGTGACCCGCGGACCGCGCATCATCGACGCCGCCACCAAGGAGCGGATGAAACAAATCCTGCATGAAATTCAAACCGGACAGTTTGCCCGCGAATGGATTTTGGAAAATCAGGCCGGCCGGCCGGTTTTTAAGGCGCTCCTGAAGCGCGACGAAAAGCATTTGATTGAAATTGTCGGCGAGCGGCTGCGCCAGATGATGTCCTGGATTGCACCCACCGGCAGCCGGCCTGTGGCCGGCAGTCAACTGAAGCTAGGGGCCTCCAAAGGAACACTTGGCAACGGGTCTTCTTTATCTTTGGCATCTTCGGCGAAACGAAAAAACTTACAGAAATCGAAGCGCTAAACATCGGTCATGAGCAGGTCGGCGCGAGCCGCAGGACTCCGAACCGGCAACTGAGGAGGCCGAGCGGGCTTGGTTCCCGAGCGAAGCGAGGGAGAGCGCAGGCCGACTCCGTAGCGCAGGCGAAACACGCTGGATGAGCCAAGCGGTGCCGGGCGGATCCTGCGGGGAGCGATGGGTGATCGATGAAAAATGGAGCTGAAGATGTCAGACAGAGTGATCGTATTTGATACGACTTTAAGAGACGGCGAGCAGTGTCCGGGTGCCAGCTTGACGCCTCAACAGAAGCTGGAGGTTGCGCTTCAGTTGGGCCGGCTCAACGTGGACGTCATCGAGGCCGGATTTGCCATTGCTTCGCCGGGCGACTTCGAGGGGATTCAGCTCGTGGCCAGGCACGTCAAGCGGCCGATCATCTGCTCGTTGGCGCGCGCATTGCCCAAAGACGTTGAAGCTGCAAGACAAGCGCTCAAAAAGGCCAAACGCCCCCGCATCCATACGTTTGTGGCGACCTCCGATGTCCACATGAAGTACAAGCTGAACAAGGCCGAAGATGAAGTCATTCAGCTTGCCGTTGCGGCCGTCAAGCTCGCCCGCAAATACACCGACGATGTTGAATTCTCGCCGGAAGATGCCGCCCGCACGCGGCACGATTTTCTTTTTAAGGTGCTCGAGCAGGTCATCGACGCCGGCGCAAGAACGGTCAACATTCCGGACACGGTGGGCTATGCCATCCCGGTGGAATTCGGTGAAACGATCCGTGCGATCAAAAACAATGTTCCGAACATCAACAAAGCCGTGATCTCCGTTCACTGCCACAATGATTTCGGCCTTTCCTCGGCGAATTCCCTGGCTGCGGTGCTCAACGGCGCCCGGCAAGTTGAGGTGACCATCAACGGCATCGGCGAGCGGGCCGGCAACGCGTCGCTCGAAGAAGTCGTGATGGCTTTAAAGACACGCAAAGATCTCTTCAAAGTGACTACCGGTGTTTGCACCGAAGAGATTTACAAGACCAGCCGCTTGGTTTCCAAGCTGACCGGTTTTGTGGTTCAGAAAAACAAGGCGATCGTCGGGGCCAATGCGTTCGCGCATGAGTCGGGGATTCATCAGGACGGCGTTCTCAAATACCGCCGCACCTACGAGATCATGCATCCCAAAGAAGTCGGCTTCGGCGAGTCGAAGCTTGTGCTCGGGAAGCATTCCGGCCGCCACGCCTTCATGGAACGCATGAAGGCGCTTGGATTCTCGCTTTCTCCCGCACAGGCGGAGGAGGCGTTCGAGCGGTTCAAGCGCTTGGCCGATCAGAAAAAAGAAGTCTACGACGAAGATTTGATGACGGTTCTCGAAGATCAAGCTGCAAAAGCGCCCGATACCTATCAGCTGACTTACCTGCATGCGACCAGCGGCACCGGCGTGGTGCCCACGGCGACGATTCGCTTGACGCGCGGCAATCAGACGCTTGAAGGGGCTGCCAGCGGCGATGGGCCGGTGGATGCCTGCTACAAAGCGATCGACCGGCTTCTTGGAGTTAGGCCAAAGCTTGTGGATTATTCAATCCAGTCTGTCACCTCCGGAAAAGATGCGCTCGGGGAAGTGACGGTTCGCGTTCAGGGCAACGGGTTGGTTGAGCATGGGCGCGCGGCGGCCACCGACATCATTGAAGCGTCGGCCAGGGCTTATTTGAGCGCCGTCAATCGCTTGATGCTCAACGGCAAGAAGAGTCCCCGCAAAACGGCGACTTCACAACCTTGACCCGGGCGCTCGGCCCCATCCAAAGCCCAGGGGGGCATGGTGCGGCATCCGCCGGCCGCATCCGGCTGGGGATCATCGGATACCCTTTGGGGTATTCTCTGTCTCCGCTCCTGCACAACGCTGTTTTTGAAAAATTGGCCGGACAGGGAATCCGCGGGAGTTACGCGGAGTACCCTGTCCCAGCCGAAGCCCTCGAAACGTGGTTGACCGAACAGCTTCCTCGCCTTGGACTTGCCGGTTTCAACGTGACCATTCCGCACAAAGAAGCCGTTTTCGAATGGTGCAAGCGCCGCGGGAGTTTTAAGTTTCCTGAAGAGGAATGGATCGGCGCGATCAACGCGGTCAAAGTCGTTGAAGACGGCCGGTTGGAAGCGTACAACACCGACGCCCGGGGATTCCTCAACGCGCTGCGTCGCGTGGAGCTCAAGGGTCAGCGTGTCCTGCTCTTGGGCGCCGGAGGATCAGCGCGCGCAGCGGCTTTTGCCCTCATTTGGCATGCGCGCGTTGGGGAATTGATTTTTTGGAATCGCCATCGGGCGCGCGCCGAGCTGCTGGCTTCCGACATGCAACGGCTCTGCGGGCAAGGGGCCGGCCGCAAGTGCAACATTCGCGTGGTCGATCAGGTCAAAGAATCGGATTTGGAAAAAGCCGCGCTCTTGGTCAACACCGTTCCGGTCTCCGGCGAGCTTTTGGTCGAACCGGAAAATCTTGCGCCCGGGTTGGCGGTGTATGATTTGGTCTACCACCCTCCGTGGACGGCGCTTTTGAAGGCGGCGCAGCGCAGGCATGCGGCGGTGATCAGCGGCCTGGAGATGCTCGTCAATCAGGCGGCTTTGTCATTTGAAATTTGGGTCAACGATGTCCGAGGCGTCAACGTGCACGCCGTCATGATGGAAGCGCTCCGGGAGAAGATCGGAGAAGAATGGCCCCGCTAGCTTTTTTACCCCATCTGGCTTTTTTCTCCGGCCTCATTGCGGGCAGCTTCTTGAACGTTTGCATTTGGCGTCTGCCGCGGGAAGAGCAGGTTGTCCGGGGGCGTTCCCATTGCACCGATTGCAAGAAGACGATTGAGTGGTATGACAACATTCCAGTGGCGAGCTTTCTTTTGCTCAGAGGCAGGTGCCGGCAGTGCAAGAAAGCGATTTCGTGGCGTTATCCGGCCGTCGAATTGTCGACGGGGATCGCTTTTTTCTGGGTGGTCAGCCGCTGGGGATTGACCGGCGTGGGATTGACCTATCTGATTCTCATGTGCGGATTGATCGTGGTCACGGTGATTGACGCCCGGGAGCAGATCATTCCGTTTGCCGTGACCCAGCCGGGCATTGTCGTCGGACTTGCCGCCAGTTTGCTTCTGCCCCAGCTCCAGGGCGTTGACCATCGCGGCGCCGCGCTCTTGAACAGCGCGCTCGGCGTTTTCGCCGGGGGCGGGGCCATTTACGTCATGGCGGTGTTTGGCGAGATGATTTTTAAGAGGGAGGCCATGGGCGGCGGGGATGTTTGGTTCATGGCGATGCTGGGCGCATTTTTGGGCTGGCAGAAAGTTTTGCTGATATTTTTCTTGGCGCCCATCTTCGGTTCCATCGTGGGCGTCCCGTTAAAATTCAGGCGCGGCGCGGAAGTGATTCCTTACGGCCCGTTTTTGTCCATGGCTGCCGTTATCGCCGTGGGGTGGGGAGACGCAATTTTATCTTGGTACTTTAAGTCGCTGGGAGGTTTCTGATGCTGCGTTATCTGACTGCGGGTGAATCGCACGGCAAATGTTTGGTCGCCATTCTCGAAGGCATGCCGGCCAATCTCTCCATCGATCCTGGGCGCATCAACCATGAGCTCAAACGCCGCCAGCAAGGTTATGGCCGCGGCGGGCGCATGATGATCGAGCAGGACGCCGTGCAGATTCTCTCCGGCGTGCGCCGCGGGAAAACGATCGGAAGCCCCATCGCATTGGAGATCGCCAACAGAGATTTTTCGATCGATCAGCTTCCGGCGGTGACCCGTCCGCGGCCCGGGCATGCCGACTTGACCGGCGCCTTAAAATACGATCAGCATGACGTGCGCAGCATCCTCGAGCGCGCCAGCGCCCGCGAAACGGCGGCCCGCGTGGCCGTCGGCGCCGTCGCCCGGATTTTATTGGAGCAGTTCGAGATTGATCTGGTCAGCCATGTCGTTCGCGTCGGCGGCATTGACGCGGCCCCCGTCCAAGATTTGGACGTTGCGCGCCTGCGTAAAAAAGTGGAAGGTTCCGTATTGCGTTGCGCCGATTCGGCCGCAGAAAAAAAGATGGTCAAGCTCATCGATGCCGCCAAGGCGGCCGGCGATACGCTGGGCGGAACGCTGGAAGTCGTGGTGCAGGGAGTACCTCCGGGCTTAGGCAGCCATGTCCACTACGATCGAAAGCTCGATGCCCGGCTGGCCGGGTCGCTCATGTCCATTCAAGCCATTAAAGCGGTGGAGATGGGAGAGGGTGTGCGTGTTTCCCAGGTGCGCGGCTCGGAACTGCACGATCAAATTTTCTATGAGAAGGGCAAAGGTTTTTATCGCAAGACCGGCCGGGCCGGCGGATTTGAAGGGGGCATGACCACGGGCGGTCCGATTGTTCTGCGCGTTCACATGAAGCCGCTCTCCACGTTGCGCCGGCCATTAAAAAGCGTCGACATCAAGACCAAGCAGCCGTTTGTCGCCACGGTCGAACGCTCCGACGTGAGCGCGGTGCCGGCGGCCGGTGTCATTGCCGAAGCGGTGACGGCATTCGAGATCGCCAATGCCCTGACGGAAAAATTCGGCGGCGACAGTGTCGGCGAGATGACCCGCAACTGGAAGCAATATTTGCAGCAGGTCAAAAAATTCTAGATGATGCATTCGCTTTGCTCAGGGGCACCCGCCGAGCACCGCTCGTACAGCGGTACCGTTTCCGGGAGTGCCAGGTTC
>JACQQZ010000113.1 GCA_016206755.1 Candidatus Omnitrophota bacterium | reverse complement strand
GTCGTCGTCGCGCCTTGCCGACCGGCTCCTGGCGCTCGCCACGCGGTTCACGCGAGGTTCTGAAAGGCGCTCTTAACCCAACGGCCTTCCAGGCCGAAGGCAGGTGATAGGGTGGCCCGTTATGCCGGACCTGCCTGCCGCGTTTGCCGCCGGCAAGGCATCAAGCTTTTCTTAAAAGGAACCAAGTGCACGACGGACAAATGCGTCTTCAACAAACGCGGTTTCCCGCCGGGACAGCACGGCAAGAGCCGGATCAAGATGTCCGACTACGGTTTGCGCCTTCGCGAAAAGCAGAAGGTCAAGCACATCTACGGAATTTTTGAGCGTCAGTTCAGGCGCTACTTTGACATTGCTTCCCGAAGCCGCGGCGTGACGGGTGAGAAGCTCCTCGAGCTTTTGGAGCGGCGCCTGGACAACGTCATTTTCCGGCTGGGGTATGCGTCCAGCCGCGCCCAGGCCCGGCAGATGGTGTTGCACGGACACGTGGTGGTCAACGGCCGGCCGGTGAACGTCCCATCCTTCATGGTGCGGGCAGGGCAGATGGTTTCGGTGCGCGGCACCGAGGAACAGCTCAAGCGCGTTCGCGAAACGCGGGAAATCTTGAAAGATCGCGGCGTGCCCCAATGGCTGGGCCGCCATTCGGAAGAGCTCAAAGCGACCATTCAGGGGAATCCCAGCCGGGATGATGTGCAGTTCCCCATCCAAGAACAGTTGATCGTCGAGTTGTACTCGAAGTAGATTTGGTGTCTGACACCTCCGGCGTCTGGCTTGCGCAAGAGGATGCGCAACCATCGCCCTCCGGCGTCTGACACCGATTTGATCATCTTAAAGGAGGCATAAAAGCTATGGGTATTGCATGGAAAGATTTTGAAATGCCGAGAAAGGTCGAATGCGAGGATGCAACCTATACCCCCACCTACGGCAAATTCATCGCCGAACCGTTTGAACGCGGTTATGGCACGACCATAGGAAACTCCATTCGCCGTCTGCTGCTCTCTTCGCTGGAGGGCGCAGCGGTGACCTCCGTCAAGTTTGACGGGGTTTTGCACGAGTTTTCCACCATTCAGGGTGTGGCTGAAGACACCGCAGAAGTGGTGTTCAACATCAAGCAGCTGATCATCCGCAGCCATTCCCGGTCGCCCAAAACGCTCACGCTGCAGGCCCGTAAAAAAGGCCCCATCACCGGCAGAGACATTGTGTCCGATGATACGATCGAGATTTTAAATCCGGATCTGCACATCGCCCAATTGACCAAGGACACTCCGTTTAAGGCGGAGTTGGAAATCGGAATGGGCCGAGGATACGTTCCGGCCGAGCGGAATAAGAAGGAAGGCCAGCCGATTGGAATTGTTCCGATCGATTCGATCTTCACGCCCGTGAAAAAAGTCAATTTCCATGTGGAAAATACGCGCGTGGGTCAGATGACCGACTACGACCGGCTGATCCTCGAGATTTGGACCAACGGTTCGGTCAGTCCGAAAGATGCGCTGCTGTACGCCTCGCACATTTTCCAGAAGCATCTGGAAGTCTTCACCAGTTTCGGCGAGCTTCCTGCCGAGGAGACGCCTGAGGGCGAAGGATTGATGTCTCCGGAGCTGGTCGAAAAATTGCGAATGCCGGTCAGCGAGCTGGAGCTTTCCGTGCGAAGCGCCAACTGTCTCCGGGAGGCCAAAATCAAAACCATCGGCCAATTGGTGACCAAAACCGATTCCGAAATGCTGAAGTACCGCAATTTCGGCAAGAAATCGCTGGCGGAAATCGGCGTCATTCTTCAGACCATGGGTTTGGCTCTGGGGATGAGGGTCGATAAAAAGCAGCTGAATTTGGAAGAAGAGGAGTAATCATGCGTCACGCAGTCCGATCCAGACGTTTTGGCCGTTCTCGGAGCGAGCGCGCAGCGCTGGTGCGGTCGTTGGCGCAGGCCCTTTTTCGGTACGAGCGGATTCAAACCACGTTGCCCAAGGCCAAAGAAGCGCAGCGGGCAGCCGAACAATTGATCACCCGCGCCAAGACCGGCACGCTGGCCGCCCGCCGCCACGTGGAGTCGTGGCTGCAGGACGCTTCGGTGACGCATACGCTTTTCTCGGAAATCGCCCCCCGGTTCAAGCAGCGCGCAGGCGGATACACGCGCGTGGTTCATGCAGGATATCGAAACGGAGACGGCGCGCAGTTGGCGGTTCTGGAGTTGGTGGAACGCAAGCCGGAGCCGGTCGTCAAGCCCCCCAAAAAATCAAAGGGCCAGAAAAAAGAAGCGGCTTCCGGGACGGCCGCTGAGCCGGCTCAAAAAACAAAGCCGAAGCATTCTCCGGAAGAAACTTCTTCAAAAGAATCCCAGAAATCCCAGAAATCCGACAAGGAATCCGGCTCGAAGAAAAAGCCCGGTTTCTTGGGGGCTTTGCGGAAGTTCTTCGGCAAGGGCCGCCCCACTCAGGGCGATTAAAGCGGTACTTAAAGCGGTACCGTTTCCGGGAGTGCCAGGTTCAGCATGAGAAGGTTCAGCATGAGACACAGGTAGGTGGTCGAGTGACGTCGGTGCCCCCAACAGGAAATCCTCCGCGAGTCTGGAAGCCCAGAGGGGCATGGTGCGGCTTCCATCTGCCGCAACCAAAGTCCAGACGTGCGGCCAGTTCAAGGCGCGACGACGCCGGCGTACTCTCTGGAGTACGCCAAGGAGGAGCAACGAAGAAATGGCCCGCGGGTGGACTTCCCCGAGGGCTAAAGCGATTT
>JACQQZ010000111.1 GCA_016206755.1 Candidatus Omnitrophota bacterium | reverse complement strand
CCTTTTTGCACCATCGATCCCAATGTCGGCGTCGTGCCTGTTCCGGACCCTCGCCTGGACGCTTTGGCGCAATTGGTCCCCACCGAAAAAATAGTCCCGACCATCATTGAATTCGTTGATATCGCCGGCTTGGTCAAAGGGGCCAGCCAGGGGGAGGGGTTGGGCAACCAGTTTTTAAGCCGCATCGCCGAGGTCGAGGCGATTGCGCACGTGGTTCGCTGCTTTGAAGATCCGAATGTCATCCATGTCAGCGGATCGGTGGATCCAAAGCGTGATGTTGAAATCATTCACACCGAGCTGGCCTTGCGCGATTTGAACATTGTAACGACCGCCGCCGGGCGTTTGGAGCGGGTGGCCAAATCGGGGGATAAGAAAGCCGCGTTTGCAGTGGATGTGATGAAGCAAGTTTCGCAGGCGCTCGATCAGGGAATCCCGGCCCGTTCGGCCACCCGGTCGATGAGTCCCGATGCCCTGGAAGCAATCAAGCCGCTGAATTTGATCACCATGCAACCGATGATGTACGTTGCCAATGTCGGCGAGCAGGATATGACAGAGGGGAAAGAATCCCCGGCGTTGCAGGCACTGCGTCAGTTGGCAAAGTCAGAGGGGGCGCCTGTGGTGGCGATTTGCGGCGCCATCGAAGCGCAGATTGCCGCGCTCGAAACGCCCGAAGAGCGCGCCGAATATTTGGCGGCGGTCGGCCTGCAGGAGCCGGGCCTCAACCGCCTGATCCGCGCCGGGTACGATCTATTGGGCTTGATTACTTATTTTACGGTCGGTCCCAAAGAGGACAGGGCCTGGACGATCCGCGCCGGGACCAAAGGTCCGCAGGCCGCCGGTGTCATCCACTCCGACTTCGAGCGCGGCTTTATCCGTGCGGAGGTCATCGGCTACGATGATTTTGTCCGGTGCCGTTCAGAGGCGGCCGCGCGCGAGCAGGGCAAGCTGCGCGTGGAAGGCAAAGAATACGTCGTCCAAGACGGCGACATCATGCACTTCCGGTTCAACGTTTAGAGCGGTACCGTTTCCGGGAGTGCCGGGTTCAAAAGTTTGTTGCGAGATTGACCTGTTTTCAACCCGTTGTTATACTGAGGATCTTCTATGAGTCAAGCCGCATCGGTGGAACATTCAGTCGGGCAGTTGGGCATCGAAGACGGCAAGCTGGGCATGTGGGTGTTCCTGGCTTCCGAAGTCATGTTCTTCGTCGGGCTTTTGAGCACTTACATTGTCTTAAAGGCCGGACATCCGGCATGGCCCGGCCCGCAGGGGCACCTGAGCGTTCCGCTGGGGACCCTCAATACCCTCATCCTCATCCTCAGCAGCATGACGATGGCTTTGTCCGTGGCGGCTGTTTCCACCCGCAATGCCGGCGCGCTGCGCCTGTATCTTCTGGCCACCATTGTCCTTGGATCGGTTTTTCTGGGGATCAAATCCATCGAGTACAGCGCGAAATTCCACCACGAGATTTTCCCAAGCACCAGCGTTTTTTGGTCCTGCTATTTTGTACTGACGGGAGTTCACGCGCTCCACGTGATCGTTGGAGTTGGGGTGAATGCGTGGGTGCTGTCCAAAACGTGGGACGGAAATTTCTGGACTTCCAAGAGCCATCGGGTGGAACTTTCCGGCCTGTACTGGCATTTTGTAGACGTGGTTTGGATCTTTTTGTTCCCGCTGCTCTATTTGTTGTAGGGAGGGCGTAACAATGACCTATAAAAACTACATCGTGGTCTGGGCCGGCTTGACCGGCCTGATGCTGCTGGGGGTCGCCCTCTCTTATCTGCCCATTTCACACGGCACGGTCGTCGCCGGTGTGCTGGCATTGTCCGCGGTCAAGGCGGTGATCGTCGGAATGTACTTCATGCATCTGAAATTCGATTCCAAAGTGCTGACGGCGATTGCCGTTGCTCCGTTGCCGCTGGCGATTGTCCTGATGGTTTTGATATTGTTGGACAAGCCGTTTCTCTTGCGTTAGCCCTGCAGCCGCCGGCACAGCGTTGCCGTCATCAGTCCCGCGTAAGTCCCCAAGACATTGCCCAAGATGGCCATCAGCAGCCCCACCGCAATGAGAGATTTTTCATAGGCCGCGCCGACAATCGGCGCGGAAACCACCCCTCCGATGTTGGCTTGGCTGGCTGTGGCCAGCACCCCCCGGGGGATTTGAAGCAGGCGCCCCGCCATCCAAAGCAGCAATGCGTGCCATGCCAGCGTCGTTAATCCTGCGCCGAGAAAAACCGGCGCTTGCCCGAATGCTTTCAGATCAACGCGCGCCCCCATGGAGGTCAGAAGGACCAGCAGCAGGATTTGTCCCAGCCGGGCCGCGTTGCACCGGCGCGAGATTTTTGAAATCGGCGTCAGCGAGAGAGCGAGCGCCGCTGTTGTGGCAAATAGGATTCTCCAGACGGAGTTGCTGAAAAACCCATTGGCAATCCAGGTGATTCCTGCGGCGCACGCCAGCACGATCCACAGATCAGAAGTTGGGCGGCTGCTGGTTTTAGAGGCGTGCGGATCATTCGCTTGCGCGTCTATTTTTGCCGCCCCCGCGCCCGTCAGAAGAAAAGCCATCCACCCGTAAGCAACCACGGTATCCACGATGATGATGGGCGCCAGCAGGACGTCCGGCATTTGGAGCGCTTCTTTGACCGCCAGCATGTTGAGCGATCCACCCGTCCAGCTTCCCGCCAAAGCTCCCAAGCTCATCCACGCATCGGCCGGCAACCATTTTTTCCACAATAAAATAGAAATTCCCATTCCGCTGACCACGCCGATGGAGCCGATGAGCATCACAGCGACGGCGCGCGCCCCCAGTCGCCACAAAGAAGCAAAGTCTGTGTCCAAAAGCATCAAGGCCAAGCAGAGAGGCAGTAAATGGAGGGAGAGGATGCCGTACAGAGGAGAGCCCCGCGGCAAAAGGCCGACTGCAGAGAGCAGCATCGGGAGGGTGTAACACCAAAAAGGAACAGGCAGCCAAGAAAAGAGCCGGGAAAATGATCCAACGCGCGAGGTTTTCTGCGCGGCCGCCGCAACGCCGGTCAGAAGGGCGGCGGTTATGTAGGGGTGCTGCATATCAAGATACGGGATCCTTGGGTTTGATGGGTGCGCGTTTTGTTCGGACCTTTGATCAGCAGATGCGAATCAAGATCGATGTATCGAAAGGCATCGGTTCCGCAGGCCAGGTGCACGCTGGGGGTCAGGCCCTGCGCTGACTCCGACATGCAGCCGAGCATGAGATCTGTATTCGCTTTCCGAGACAACCGGATGATTTCCAACGCCCCCTGCAGCCCGCACTTTGAAATTTTAACGTTCAGAACGCGCGCCGCCCGTTTTTTGATGAGGGCCCGCGCATCGTCGACGGTGCAGAGCGATTCATCGGCGACGATCGGGATGCCTGCATGTCGCGTTAGCCAGGCCATCGACTCCAGGTCTTGGCGGGCCACCGGTTGCTCGAAGAGAATCACCGGAAGGCGAAGCAATTGCGCCGCGCGCGCGAAGGCGTAGGCCCCTGGCCGCGTGAAACCTTGGTTGGCATCCACGATGAGGCGCGCTTTTGGAGCGGCCCGGTGAACGGCGATGAGGCGCGTCAGATCTTCCTGCGGGTCTTCGCCGGTCACTTTCAGTTTGAGCGTCGAAAATTGTTGCCGCGCGGAATTCCGGGCGGCGCGCTGCAGGAGAGGCAAAGGCCACGCAGACAATGTTAAGCTTGTTCGTAGCAGCCCTGGCCGCTGAATGCATCTTCCCAGTGTTTGAGAAAAATATCTCCACAACGGAATTTCTAAATGATTCGCCTGCGCCTCAAAAATTGCGCATTCCAAAGCGGAAAGCGCAGCAGGGCGGGCCCAGGGTTCATTCCAACTTGATTTGATCTTTGTCAGCGCCTGCGCGGGGTTTGCTTCTAAAATCTGCGGCTCCATTTGTTTGAGGCAGTTTTGCATGGCGGAGGCGGAGTTTTCCCGCCATGCCAGAGAGCTGCAGGCCTCGCCTGCGCCGGCGGCCCCGCCGGACAACCGGACGGTGATCTTCAAATTCCGGCTTTCCGTCTTGGAGCCGCGCGCCGTCATGAAAGGATTTTTGAAGATGAGAGTCAGGGGCTCCACGATCAGGGCTGTAACGATCGGCCCGGAGATCCCAGGGCTCATGATAAGAAATTCCCGCAGTAGACCCGGCGCTTTTCACGCAGCGCCTGCCTGAGCCGTTTTTGAAGCGAGGTCTTGTGAACGCGCTTGCCGGTGCCTGGAGCTTCAATGACCTGATCATTGCCGATGTGCATCATGACGTGCGTTATTTTTTTTGGATCTTTCGGGTCAGCCAAAAAAACAAGATCTGCAGGTTTGAGCCGGGCGGCCGGAATCGGGTGGGCGCGCATCCATTGTTCGTGGGCATCCCGCGGAATGGAAATGCCTGCGGCCCGATACGCCAAATGCGTCAAGCCGGAGCAATCCACGATATTCGACCGGCCGCCCCAGTAATAAGGGCTTCCGGTCATCTTGGCGGCTGCCGCGACGATTTTTTGCCGGCGCTGATCCTCCGGCAAAACATTGAGGTTTTTGAAAAATTCCGCCTGCGACTGCGCAACCCATCCCTCTGTTCCATCGAGAAGAAGAACGTGCCACCAGCCCGGCGTTTCTTCGAGCGCGACCAGATGGGTTCCGAGGGTGAGCTTTAAGAATGCCGGCTGGTTTGATTCAGGAACCCTGCGAACGGGAATCGTTTTGTCGTTCACAACCAAGTTGGGCGTCCAGGAATCTGCCGCCAGGGTAAGCCCTGCGAGCGGCGTCCACCCAGGATAACCTTGCCACCGTTTTTCATGGCTCCATTCTTCCTGCTCATCCGCTTCAATTCTGGCCCAGCCACCGCGTTCTTCCAGAACGGTCACTTTTTCGCCATAGAGCAGCTGCGTTTCTTGGTTGGGATCGCGGTCCAGGGAAGGGGAGGCGGGTTCTGGGACGCTCCGAAGGTCCGAGGCAGGGACGTTGACTCGACGCCCGCTTTGGGCGAAGACGCAAGGGACGGCGAACAGATGCGCCGCAATGAAAATCCACGCCGGGTGAAATTTCATGCAAGCATTGTAACATTGTATCGGCGTTGGTATGATGCGTTTGTGCCGATCCTCTTGATGATGCTCCTCTTGACGGTCGCGGACGGCGCTTCATCGGCAATGGCGGACCCGTCGTTGGATCTGGATCGCTTGGAAGAATCGGGCATTACGGTACTGGAATCTTTGCTGCATGATCTTGAGCCGCTGGTCAACAGGCGCCGCGCCCAGGGCACGCTGCCGCTGCTGACCTTTGGCGAGCTTTACGCGCCGCTAAATCCTGCTCAGCGCGCCTTCTTGGATGCTGTCCGCGCCGTCGCCCCCGAGCAGCTTCAGGGGGCCAGCCGCCGCCTTCCCGCACCGGATCCCCGCGAACAGTTCGAGAAAATTGAAAACCAGCCGGTTCGCCTTCCGGACGGCAATCCGGTGGATGACCAGTACCTGCCCAAAAAAACTTATCAGGCCTATCAAAAAATGATGCAAGCCATGCAGAAAAATTTGGGCAAACGCCTCTGGGTGGAATCCGGATACCGTTCTCCCGCGCACCAGCTTTATCTTTTTGTTTTCTATCTGCCCAAGCACAACCATTCCATTCGTGAAACCAACCGTTTTGTGGCTCTTCCAAGATGCAGCGAGCATGGAAGCCCGGCGCGCCAAGCCATTGATTTCATCAATGAGCAGGGAATCAACGGGGAAGACAAGCCGAAAGAATTCGAAGCGCTGCCGGAATACGCCTGGCTTCAAAAGAATGCAGGGCGATTCGGTTTCCATCTCTCCTATCCGCGCAGCAATTCCGCAAACACCAGCTTCGAGCCCTGGCATTGGCATTATGAGGGGGAAAAGTAAGAAATGCGGAGTGGGGAGTTCGGAGT
>JACQQZ010000110.1 GCA_016206755.1 Candidatus Omnitrophota bacterium | reverse complement strand
GTGTTTGATCACGGGCTTCTCTACGGCGACGGCGTGTTTGAAGGCATCCGCGCTTACCGGCGGCTGGTCTTCAGGCTCGAGCAGCACGTCGACCGGCTGTTTGAGTCGGCGCATACGCTGATGCTCAAGGTGCCTTTGACGAAAAAGGAGCTCGGGAGAGCCGTCATCGCCACGCTCAAAGCCAATCGTCTCGACGACGCCTATGTTCGCGTGGTGGTCACGCGGGGTCCGGGCGATTTGGGGCTGGACCCGCGCAAATGCTCCAAGCCGACCCTTTTTATCGTTGCCGGCCGGATCGCGCTCTATTCCGAGCAGATCTACCGGAACGGCATGGACATCGTGACGGTGCCGACCCAGCGCAATGTGCCGGAGGCGCTCAACCCGCAGATCAAGTCGCTCAATTATTTGAACAACATCATGGCCAAAATCGAGGCGACCAATGCCGGGGTGGCCGAAGCGATCATGCTCAACTCTCAGGGCTACGTGGCCGAATGCACCGGCGACAACATTTTCATCGTCAAAGGCGCCGCGCTCCTGACGCCCCCTCCGTACGTCGGTCTGTTGCGCGGGATCACGCGAGACGCCGTGATGATGCTGGCGCGCCGGCAAAAGCTTCCTGTTCGCGAAGAAGTGCTCACGCGGCACGATTTGTTCAACGCCGAGGAGTGTTTTCTGACAGGCACGGCCGCGGAAATTGTCCCTGTGGTGCGCGTCGATGGCCGCGCCATCGGCTCCGGCAAGCCGGGCAAAGCGACTGAGAAATTGCGGGATGCATTCCATCGCCTGACGCGGACCGACGGCGTCCGTTATTAAAAAAAGGTTTTACTCGATGCAATGCGACCTGTGCGGGAAAATGGCGGCAACGGTCCATCTGACCGAGATCATCGGCGATTCCACGCGCGAGCTGCACCTGTGCGAGCCCTGCGCCCGCGAAAAAGGGGTGAAGGTGGAAGGGGTGTTCGGGCTTGCCGACGGCAAGACCATTGCCCCTTGTCCCCAGTGCGGAATGCGCTTTGAGGAGTTTAAGCGATCAGGTAGACTAGGGTGTGGGGCCTGTTACGGGGCATTCAAAGAACAGATCGGGCCTTTGCTCAAGCAGGTTCACGGGGCGGACCGTCACGTGGGGCGCACCCCCAAGGCCGCCACCCTTGAATCTCGACGCCAGGCAGAGTTGGAAACCCTCAAGGCAAAGCTCAAGCAAGCGGTCAAGTCCGAGGCGTTTGAAGAAGCCGCGCAGATGCGGGACCAAATCGCAATGTTGGAAAAAGGTCTCAAGAAAGGAACAACTCGTGTACAGCGAAACCGTAGAACTTAATCATCTGATGCGCACGCCCGGGGAATGGCTGCGAGGCACCGGCCCCCATGCGGAGATCGTCATGTCTTCGCGCATTCGTCTTGCGAGGAATCTCAAGGCGTACCGTTTTCCGCACTGGGCGACCAAGCGGGAATTGGCGCAGGTGCGGCACAACGCCGAGCGGGCCGCCGCGCAATCGCCGCACATCGTCACCGCGGTGACGCTCCATTTGGAAAACCTGTCGTTTGTGGATCGCCAAATGCTGGTGGAACGGCACTTGATCAGCCGCGAGCATGCGGAAGGCCAGGTGGCCGAACGCGCGGTGGTCATCGGAGATCAAGAGATGATCGCCGTCATGGTCAATGAAGAAGATCATCTGCGCGTCCAGGTGCTTCGCTCCGGGTTGAGCTTAAAAGAGGCATGGGCGATTGCCGAGGAGCTGGATGAACAGCTCGAACGGCATCTGGTGTATGCGTTTTCATCGCAGTGGGGGTATCTGACCTGCTGCCCGACCAACGTCGGGACAGGGGTCCGGGCTTCAGCGATGCTGCACTTGCCGTGCCTGGTCATGACCAAGCAGATCGGCCGCGTTTTGCACGCCATGACCAAATTGGGTTTGACGGCGCGCGGTCTTTACGGGGAGGGGACGGAGTCCACCGGAAACTTCTTCCAAATCTCGAATCAGGTGAGTCTGGGCTTCGGTGAAGCCGAAATCGTCGATAAGCTGGAGCTCTTGGTCGGCCAAGTGGTCGAGCAAGAGAGAAATGCGCGTGAATCCGTGATGCGCGGCACCCGCGAAGCGTTGGAAGACAGAATTTGGCGGGCGTACGGAACGCTCAAGAGCGCCCACATCATTACCTCGCAAGAAACAACGGATCTTTTGTCCTTGGTGCGTTTGGGCGTCGATGTGGGGACGCTTCCCACCCTCTCGCGCAGCGTTGTCAACGCGCTTTTGGTGACGACGCAGCCGGCGCATTTACAGAAGCTTGAAGGACGGGCGTTGGCCTCGCATGAACGCGACGTCCGGCGTGCAGAACTTCTCAGGAACCAGTTGGCGACAAGCGGAGGTGAGTGATCCATGAACATGTTCAATCGGTTTACGGAACGTGCGCGTAAAGTGATCCTCTTGGCCAAAGAAGAAGCCAAGCGGTTCAACCACGATTACATCGGCACCGAACACATTCTCTTGGGACTGATTCGCGAGGGAGAAGGCGTGGCCGCCGCCGTGCTGCAGAACTTGGGGCTTTCTTCGGACCAAATCCGGCTGGAAGTGGAAAAGCTGGTGCAGCTGGGCCCTTCCACCATCGTTTCAGGCGACATTCCTTTTACGCCCAAAGCAAAAAAAGTCATTGAATTGGCCATGGATGAAGCCCGCAACTTGGGGCACAACTACATCGGCACGGAGCACTTGCTTTTGGGGCTGATCCGCGAGGGCGAGGGCATTGCCGCGCAGGTCCTTGTGAATCTGGGCTTGGACCTGGGCAAGGTCCGGCAGGAAGTGATGGAGCTTTTGGGTTCCAGCACGCCCGGTTATACCGTCAGTCCCACCGGCCCCGGCGGCGGCGCGCCGACGCAAAAAACCAAGACCCCGGCGCTCGATGCATTTGGCCGGGACCTGACCCTGCTGGCCCGCGACAACAAGCTCGATCCCGTGATCGGCCGCAAAGACGAAATCGAGCGGGTCATCCAGATTTTGGCGCGCCGCACCAAGAACAACCCCGTCCTTTTGGGAGAAGCCGGCGTGGGCAAGACGGCCATCGTCGAGGGATTGGCTCAGAAAATCGTCAAGTCCGAAATCCCCGACATCTTAAAGGGCAAGCGCGTCATCATTCTCGATTTGGCATTGATGGTCGCAGGAACCAAATACCGCGGTCAATTTGAAGAGCGCATCAAAGCGGTGATGGATGAGATCAAGCGCTCGGAAAACATCATCATTTTCATCGACGAGCTGCATACGCTCGTGGGCGCCGGCGGCGCCGAGGGGGCCATCGACGCCTCCAATATTTTAAAGCCGGCGTTGGCGCGCGGAGAGGTTCAGTGCATCGGCGCGACGACGCTCGCTGAGTACCGCAACTACATCGAGAAAGATGCCGCGCTGGAGAGGCGTTTCCAAACCATCATGGTCGAGCCCCCTTCCGTCGATGAGACCATTGAAATTTTAAAAGGTTTGCGCGATCGCTATGAGGCGCATCACAAAGTGAAGTATTCGGAAGAATCGATCGAGGCGGCTGCAAAGCTCTCCGACCGGTACATTTCCGGACGCTATTTGCCGGACAAGGCGATCGACTTGATTGATGAGGCCGGCTCGCGCGCGCGGCTCATGGTGCTGACGGTTCCTCCCAATCTCAAAGAAGTCGAAGAAAAAATCGAGACGCTGCGCCGGGAAAAGGAGGCCTCGGTCAAAGGCCAGGACTTCGAAAAAGCGGCGGCCCTGCGCGATCAGGAGCGGGAGGCGCGTTCCGAATTGGAGCGCATGAAGCGCCAGTGGTCAAAAGCCAAGGCCGAGGCCCAGCCGGTGGTGACCGAAGAAGACATCGCTTACGTGGTTTCCAAGTGGACCGGCATTCCGGTTTCGCGCTTGGAGCAAAAAGAGATGCAGAAATTGCTCAAGATGGAAGATGAATTGCATGGGCGCGTCATCGGTCAGCAGGAAGCCATCCTCAGCATTGCCAATGCCGTGCGCCGGTCCCGTACGGGGTTGAAAGATCCGCACCGTCCGGTCGGTTCTTTCATCTTCCTGGGACCGAC
>JACQQZ010000109.1 GCA_016206755.1 Candidatus Omnitrophota bacterium | reverse complement strand
TGGTCAGGCGCTCCTGCACCTGCAAACGCCGTGCGAAACAATCCACCAGCCGGGGAATTTTGGACAGCCCGACAATGCGCCCCGCCGGCAGATACGCCACGTGGCACTTTCCAAAAAAAGGAAGCATATGATGCTCGCACAATGAATAGACGTCAATGTTCTTGACGAGCACAACTTCATCGTACCGTTCGGTAAAACGCGCGCCCTTCAAAATCGCATGGGGGTCTTGGCGATAACCGGCTGTCATCTCACGCAAAGCGCGTGAGACGCGGTCCGGGGTTTTTGCCAAACCTTCGCGGCCCGGGTCTTCTCCGAGCGCCTCCAAAAGCTCCGCGGTGATCTCTTTTAAATCCCGGCCGGGCGAAGTCAGCGTTGGAAGTTCCATTCTACGATACCTTCACTGTTGAGGGGAGAGGTTTCCAATCGGCGGCCAAGGCCGTCAACAACCGCACGCCGAAACCGGTGCCTCCCTTACTCAAGTATGCCTGATCTTTGTCCGCCCATGCCGTGCCCGCAATGTCCAAGTGCACCCAGGGGATATTGCCGACAAATTCCTTCAGGAAAACAGCGCCGATGATCGTCCCTGCCCCGTCATCGCCGATGTTTTTCAAGTCGGCCGGTCCGGACTTGACTTGCTCGCTGTACTCAGGCCACAGGGGCAGCTCCCAAACGCGCTCGTGCGTGCGGGCGGCGGCTTCTTTGACCTGCCGGGCAAAGCCGTCGTGATTGGTGAGCAATGCACAGGCGTGCTTGCCCAAGGCAACCACGCATGCCCCCGTTAAAGTTGCCAAATCAATCATCGCCGCCGGCTTTGAGCGCCGCGCGAAACTCAGGGCATCGGCCAAAACCAACCGGCCTTCGGCGTCGGTGTTCAAGACTTCCACGGTTTTGCCGCTGAAAGTTCTGATGATGTCGCCCGGCCGCTGCGCCGAGCCGCTGGGCAAATTTTCGCTAAAAGGAATAATGCCCACAACGTGAACGGGCAATTTTAGCCCCGCGATGGCTTGAATCGCTCCGGCCGCCGCCGCGCCGCCGGACATGTCGTATTTCATCTGGTCCATGTTGCCGGAAGGTTTGATGGAGATCCCGCCCGAGTCAAACGTAATCCCTTTTCCGACGAAAACCAGAGGGGGCTTGGATCCCGCCCCGGGGCCTTTGTATTCGAGAGCCACCAACACCGGAGGATGCACCGATCCTTGGCCGACGGCGAGAATCGCGTTGAGTCCCAGCCGGGTCAATTCCGCTTTTTTAATGATGCGGCAAGAAATTTTGGAGGCGCCTGTATTTTTCCTGGCATTTTTTTGCACGCGGGCGGCAATGTCTTCGGGATACTTGTGATTGGCCGGGAGATTGATGAGGTCCCGGCTGAATCCGACGGCATCGGCAATGAGCGTGCCGTTCTTGGCACCGGTCGCAACCGCTGCGGAGGAAATTCCCCTCCCGACGGCCAATGTGACTTTTTCCAAGCGTTTCTGTTCTTCCGGCTTGAGCGTTTTATAGAGCGTAAACCGGTACGTTCCAAGAACGGCCCCCTCGGCCAAAACCTGCCCTGCTGTTTCAGCGGGAATCTCGCGGGCGCTGACACCGACGACGGGGAATACAAGCGCTTTTCGGCGCTGCGCCTGAGCGCGCCTGGCTGCAACGGCAATGACCTGACGCAACCGATCCGGCGTCAGCTCCCTTTCTTTGCCGACACCCACCAAATAAACCCACGAAACAGGCAAGCCGCCAGGCGCCGGGAAAGCCGCCAGCTCATTGAGCTTTCCGGTGAAATCCTTGGATTTTAAGAGCGGTTCCACCAGCTTGCGGGCGGCAGAAGGCCATCGGCCCGCCCATGAGGGCAATCGGCCGCCTTCGGCAACCGGCAGGGTGAGAACATCCCCCGGCTGCCGATCCAGAGTTTTTGTCGAAACTTCGATCTTCATAAAGGCAGGAAATCTCAAATGAATACTTCTTTGTCAGGTATCCATTATCCTACTGGGCCGACGGAGGGTCAAGCGGAAACCGCTTTCCGGGAGAGTTAGCGGTAGACTTCCCGGCGGTGGTCGATCCGAAGGACGCCTAAAATCTGCGGCTTGGCCAAGACGTGGTAAACGATCCGGTAGTCCCCGACTCGATAGGAGCGGCTACCCGCCATATCGCCTTGGAGGGGTTTGCCTTCTAGCGGAGCCACCGCCAATGTTTCGAGAGCCCTGGCGATACGGTCCCGAACTGGGTGTTCACGGATTTTCTCGAACTGCCGTTGGGCGTGATTGGAGAAGACAACCTTCAGCATGAAGGGTCGCCGCTAGGAGGGCTTACGCTGGGGACGCCCGACCACTTCTTCAAACGAGTGGCTGCGACCCGCTTTCAGTTCTTGCATCGCCTCGTGGAGTTCTGTCCGTACCTTCGGATCAGAAACCAGCGCTAGTGTTTCCAACCAGCCCTCGAATTCGTCGGCGTTCATCAACACGGCGGCAGGCCGGCCAGCCCGGGTGATCACAAAACGGCCCGAGCGTTCCTCTGCGGCCCGGATCAATTCCAGAAAGTGGGCTTTGGCTTCCGTGACGGTTCTGGTGGTCATCGGTTTATTGAACCTCCCTTGTGGTCATTATTATGACCCCATCAAGTATCGCACACGATGGGGCCTTCGTCAAGCCCCCCAACAGCCTTGTTCTATGAAGTCGCGGCTCCCCTCGACTCCCACTCCGACGGATTTGATAAAAATACGATTTGGTGCCGGGAGTGGGAGTTGAACCCACAAGGCTTGCGCCATACGCCCCTCAAACGTACGTGTCTGCCAATTCCACCATCCCGGCAAAGTGTCTAATTTAAATGAGCGCGCTCGTGCAGTTCCATGCGTTGATCCAGATGCTGAATACCTCCA
Source organism: Candidatus Omnitrophota bacterium (assembly GCA_016206755.1). GTDB lineage: Bacteria > Omnitrophota > Gorgyraeia > 1-14-0-20-64-10 > JACQQZ01 > JACQQZ01. Next base: position 4,793 of record JACQQZ010000109.1, on the reverse strand, counting down.
GTCAAAACTGCTGCTCCACTATGTTAAAGCGGGATTCATGAGCAGGGAGAAGCAGTATAGCATTGGCGGGAATTTTAGGCAAACGGCGGCTGAGCGCGGTGATATCTTTACACAAACAAAAAGAGGATTTGATCGCCAGTAACTACGGCTTGCGGCTTCACATTGTCCAATCGATTTTCAAGCAACTGCAGCAATCGCCCCGCTTGAGGACGGGACAAAAGGCCTGCTGCAGCAATGGCCTCGAAAGGCAATGTCCTGACCTGTTCCACAGACAGGGCAACAATCGTTTCCGGAGCGCCTTGCCGATCTTCCTCGTCGAGCACCATAAAGACGCCTCTCTGCGGTTCAGCATCTAAAGGCAGTTCCGTTATTTCAAATTGAAGGCCCAGTCGTTCAAAATTGCGGTTTTCACGGGCAAATTCTGCGCGCAACGCTTCGTCAATGGTTCGCCCGGGACGGTAATAAAGATGAATGACTTGCCCTGAAAGAATGGATTTCTTCGGGATCTGTGCCATCACAACAGTTGAAACCTCATCCAAAGGAACATCAGGAAAAAGATAAGGCCATCGCCCAATCAGATCCGGATATTGTTCGCCAAATTGATCGGCTTCAAATGTCTCAACCTGACCTTCTTCCAATCCGGCGGTGCGTTGTTCCGCGGTCGTGGGTAAACTACGGATTGCATCGAAAAGGTCAGCAAGAGGTCGACGCAGATTGCTCGCGGTAGACCGATCCGAATCCCACCCGCTGAATCGGGCATCAATTTGTCTGTCAAGCTCGCCTAAGATATTTTCGAAGGTCAGCGACGCGTCCCACAAGCTGCGGACAAGGGTCTCAATGGTTGTAGAAAATAGGAGAGGGTCCTCGTCAAAGGCGGTGCGCAAGAAAATAGTGAATTGTCCTTTAGCTCCCTCCAAATTATCAAGCCGATCGGCCCGATCCAATAAACCAATTACCACATCTGCTATTCCTTCTTCTTGCTCAGCCTTTATGCAGGCAGCGTAAATGCCGCCAATGGTTTTGACCATGTTGGTAGGTCGAGATTGCGCGGCCAAGTTTAATCTGGCGCGATCCAAAAAAGCAGCCACAATGGGTAGGGAAACGGCCGCTTCATTCTCTTGCAAAACCAACCGCTGCGTCAAAGCCCGATTGCTTGCTTCTTCCGCTGCCGCAAAATAATGATCGTAAGTATCTTCATCGGGAATCGGCGTGGGATCATAAATTTCTCCCTCAACGTATCCTTCCAGTGTCCCAGTAAATCCCATGAAAAGACCGTACGGAATTTTACGGGCTTCAAGGATGCGTCCCGCCCCGGAAATGACACGGTCCTCCCCGGGACGATGGCGCGTGACTGGGTCTGAAGCGATTGGAAGAAGCAAGATGGAGGTTCCTTGAAGCTCATGAGCCAGGGGATATTCGAAATCCGACGCAGCGCCATTCAGAAAGCTCATGATTCCCAGACAAGCGCGAATCGTCCAAGCGGGAAGTCGGAGTTGATGAATCCGCTCAACACTCGGACGGATCTTGTCGCGCAAATCGGGAGGAAATACCAAAGCATTGGCCCAATCAATGCTGGTTAAAACAATTTGATGGTTAGAATCAAGGTCGGTCCCTGGAAACCCTGAAAGTGGTAAAAGACGGGGATTTGCATCAACAAGGATATGAGCGGTCAAATTCTGTACAAAAGCACGCGCTGTTTCCAGCGACATTCCAATTGCACTGGCCAATGCCTGAGCAGCAGCTTCCCCTGGAGATTCTTCCAAGCCCGCCGACAATTGACTCTTGACTTCCAATTCCGTGCTTCCTTCCAGCCCGGCGCGAAGGACAGAAGTCCATGGTGCGGCATCCGGTTGCCACGGCCGCGGGGCGTAACCGGGAGAAACTCCTGCGATAAAGATCAACAAAGCGCTTAACAAGCGGGCGGAGAATGGGCCGAGAACAATTTTGGGGTTCATGCGTTAATTATACTCGATAAAAGAGAGAGATTCAATGCGATGAATTAAAATTTGATTTTCATTAACATATACGATGGATGCCTTTATTCTTCTCCCCAGGTCGCGTATACTTGGTTTTGACCGCATGAGACCCTATCAATGAGCACTTGGGTGGGTGTAGGAAGCAGCAAGAAAGCAGATTCTTATCAGGCCGGCCGCGAAGCAGCCGCCCAGGCGATCAGCCACATGGGACTCTCCAGCGCTGATTTTGCCTTCGTTTTTGCCTCTGCTCGATTTGACCCGGAAGCGCTTCTGAAAGGAATCCGGTCGGTCACCAAAGAAGCGGCCTTGGTCGGCTGCAGCACAGCCGGTGAAATTACCTCTGAGGGCCCCGCCAAGCGATCGGTCGTGATCATGGCTGTTCAATCCGATAAGCTCACGGCGACTCCCGGCATCGGCCTGCGGCTGGATGCCACCCCCCGCGAAACAGGCGAAGAAGCCGCCTGGGGTCCTTCCCGCGCCAAAGTCCCCAGCCCCCATCTGTTTCTCATGTTTCCCGACGGCGTCTCCGGCAATGTGGCAGAAGCGCTGCGCGGCGTTCAAACCACTCTGGGAAGAAGTTTCCCGATCGCCGGCGGGGCGTCCGGAGATGATTTTCTTTTCAAAAAAACGTACCAATACCACAACGATAAAGTCTATTCCAACGCCGTTGCGGGATCTCTGCTGGCGGGTCCTATTTCGATCGGCATCGGCGCGCGCCATGGCTGGCGCCCCCTGGGAAAACCGCGTTTGGTCACGCGCGCCATGGCCAATGTCGTCCGCGAGCTCGACGGCAAATCGGCCGTGAACATTTACCAGGAGTACTTCGGAAAAGGGGCGCAGGAGCTCACGCGCGAGTCGCTGGCCCGAATGTCGATCATCTACCCTCTGGGGATGCCGATCGAGGGGGAGGAAGAATACCTTTTGCGCAACGTGTTGAAGATGACCCCGCAGGGAGATCTGGTTTATACGGGAGAGGTTCCGGAAGGCAGCTCGGTGCGCCTGATGATGGGCTCGAAAAAACATGCGCTCACCGCCGCAAGAGTGGCGGCCGAACGCGCGATGATCAGTCTCAGAAACAAAGCGCCGCGGCTGGCGCTGGTCTTTAGTTCCGCTTCCCGGGCCCGGTTGTTCGGCCGGGGCGCTGAGGCGGAAATCAAGTGCATTCAAGCCGTGGTGGGCCGCAAAGTGCCGTTGGCCGGATTTTACGGTTACGGAGAAATTGCGCCGTTGTCTTCCGAGCGCTATCTCGGGCAAGCGCATTACCACAATGAAACGCTGGTGGTTCTCGTCATCGCGGAATGATAAGGCGGAACGACAAGGTAGAATGACTCCATGAGATGGACAGCGTGGTTCATCTTGGTGACCAGCGTTCTTTTGCTGATCCTCTATGCCGTCGCGGACGCCCTCTACCTGCGCGTAATTTACGGCGTCATTTTCGTCCTCATCATCGCCTACTTTGCGCAGATGGCCACCGAGCCCCGCGACCGCATCCTCGAGCAGCAAGGAGAAATCGAACGCCTGTCCCAGGTGTGCGAAGAATTGGACCAGAACACCAAGCTGATCGTCCAAACCGACTTGGAACTCACCCGCACCCAGGAAGAGCTGGACAAAAAAATCGGCGGCCTCTACACGCTGCACGAGCTTTCGCAAAAGCTCATCGTCATCCAGTCCATCCCCAGTCTTCTGACGCTCATCACCGAAGCATTGGTCAACAAATTGGGATTCGAGAAATCGCTGGCCGTCTTGGTCAATCCGGAAAACGATTCCGTCGAGGCGCGCGCCCACATGGGGTACAGCCAGGAAGAAGCGGCGAAGCTGGAGTGGTCCTCCATGCTCGAAGCGCTCGAACAAACCCCGCACCAAAAAGGGCAGCCGCTGCTCATTTCTTCCACGAAAGACACGGCCGACAAGCCGCCCCAGCGCTTGGGCAGCGTGTGCGGGGCAGCTTCTTTTGCAGTGACGCCGATTATTCTCAAAGAACATCCGGCAGGGTTTATCTTTGTCGGCAGCAATCCCCCATACGAGCGGGTCAGCCAGGGCGATTTGGTCTTGCTCTCCATTCTGGCCTCGGAGGCCGCAGTCGCCATCGAAAACATCCGGCTTTACGACGAGATCCGGCGTTCTCATCAAGAATTGGAAGAGCGCGTCAAAGAACGCACCCAGGAGCTGGCCAAAGCCAACGACGAATTGCGGCGGCTCAATAAAATGAAATCGGACTTCGTCTCGGCGGTGTCGCACGAGCTGCGCACGCCGCTGACTTCCATCAAAGGGTATGCCTCCATTCTGTTGACGGGAAAATTGGGAGCGGTCAGTCGCGATCAACAGGAGCGTTTGGAAAAAATCGACCGCCACACCAACTATCTGACGTCGCTGATCACCGACCTCTTGGACATTGCCCGGATTGAATCGGGTCGCGTGGGGATGGACTTTAAAGAAGTGGACTTGTCGAACGTCATCGAAGGCGTCAGCGAGCTGATCTCGCCTCAAATCAAAGAAAAGGCAATCGCGCTGGAGCTGAAGCTGCCCGCGGCCATGCCAAAAGTTCAAGCCGACAGCCGGTATCTGGAGCGGGTCTTCATCAACCTGATGTCCAATGCATTGAAGTTTACTCAGCCCAACGGAACCATTCGCATCGAAGTCCACGCCCAACCGGAAACATTGTCGGTCAAAGTTTCAGACACGGGGTTGGGTATTGCCCCGGAAGATCTCCCTAAGATTTTCGATCAGTTTTACCGTGCGGACAACCCCGTCAACCGGGAGCGCAAAGGAACGGGCCTCGGTTTGTCCTTGGTCAAAAGGATCGTCGAAGCCCACGGC
>JACQQZ010000013.1 GCA_016206755.1 Candidatus Omnitrophota bacterium | reverse complement strand
TGTTCGAAGCCGGCGGCCAGAACGATGGCACGCGCCCGCGAGGCGGGTTGCGTAATGAACTGTTTTTCACGGGCATGGAACCGGTCAAGCCCGACAATCCGATAGACTTCATCCAGCGGGACAACTTGCGAGCTGACGGCCGAAGCCCGCCCTGCGGCGCGCAATGTTTTTAAGATCTCTTCCATGGCGCGGATGGCGGCCCGCAAAACCTGATTGGCGAAAATGATCAGTTGAAAACCGTTGGCGTGGAGCTCTTCGACGCCGGCCTGAGGGAACATGGTCGGTACCACCACCAGCGGGACAGGCGACTCCCAGCGTTTGGCAAAGCCCAAAACTTCTTCAGCGGAACCGTTTTTGGAATGAATCAGAATGGCATCCGCTCCGGCCTCCGCATAGGCGCGCGCGCGGCGCTCGGCCTCCTGCAGTCCCATGCCGGCAATCAGCGCTTCCGTGCGGGCGATGACGATAAAGTCCGGATTGCGCTGCGCCGCTTTGGCGGCTTTCACGCGCCCGACCATCTCTTCCATCGGGGCAATTTCCGGCCGAGCCCCCGGGTAAAGACTGCAGCGTTTCGGGAAGAGGTTGTCTTCAATGGAGATGGCTGCAATTCCGGCCTGCTCAAATTCTGCGACTGTTCGCATCACATTGATGGCATCCCCGTAACCGGTGTCGCAATCGGCGATGACCGGAATGCCGACCGCCGCCTCGATATTTTTGGCAATGTCCAAAACCTCGGTCATGGTCAGCACATTGGCATCCGGCTGGCATTTTTGGGCGGTGGATAAGCCGAAGCTGGAGACCCAGACGGCGTCAAACCCGGCTTCTTCGACCAGTTTGGCGCTTAAAGCATCGTGAGCCCCGATCGCAACGACCGGCTTCGTCCGGTCGAATAAACGGCTCCGCAGGAGACTTGTTTTTTGATTTTGTAAGGCAGGGGCTACAGGCACAATAAAAGCAGTCTACCAGCCCGCCATTGATTTTGCAACCGGCTTTGGGTACTATAGTTGTCTATGGAGTCCCCCATTGTTCGACGAGGGTTTGGGCTAAAAGAGCTGGTCAAAGGCGATCTGGAGGCCGATTACCGCAGCCGGTTGGTCGAGGCGGTCCGGCAGCGCAGCCATATCATGAAAGCCGGCGACTTGACCATTCGCCTGGCCAAAGAGTTCGGGTTCTGCTATGGGGTGGAACGGGCGGTTGATTATGCCTATGAAACCCGGAAGCAGTTTCCCCATCGCGGAATTTTCCTCACCAATGAGCTGATTCACAATCCCCGCGTGAACAACAAGTTGCGTAACATGGGCATTCGCTTTCTTCATGGCGGCGGCCAGGGGGACAAGCAGGTTCAGGAGCTGGTTCCGGAAGATGTGGTCATCATCGCAGCTTTTGGAACGCCCGTGGTGGAAATGGATCTCTTGCGCCAAAAAGGATGCGTCCTGGTGGACGCCACCTGCGGATCGGTCATCCAGGTTTGGAAGCGCGTGGAGCAGTATGCCCGCGAAGGTTTTACGGCGGTCGTCCATGGCAACTCCAGGCACGAAGAAACTCGAGCCACTGTTTCTCGGGCCACACAGTATCCGGAAGGTCGATACGTGGTGGTGTGGGACAAGGCGGAGGCGGAGTTGGTCTGCCGTGCGGTGCGGGAGGGCTGCGACCCCGCGGAATTTATGCGCCATTTTGCGCAAAAAACCTCGCCCCGCTTTGATCCCGCGCGCGATTTGGTTCGCGTGGGCGTCGCCAATCAAACCACCATGCTCTCCAGCGAATCGTTGGAAATTGCAGAGATGTTGAAGGTCGCCATGGCCCGGCGTTACGGCGAAGCGCAGCTCGACGATCATTTTCGCAGCTTCGATACGATCTGCAGCGCAACGCAGGACAGGCAGGATGCCATCCTGGAATTGGTCAAAAGCGGATTGGACCTGGTCATCATCATCGGCGGATTCAATTCCAGCAACACCAATCACCTGTGCGAAATCGCCTCTCAATTCACCGCCGCCTATCACATCGATGACGCCGAATCGATTCTCTCCGCGACCTCCATCCGTCATAAGCCCGCAGGGAAAGTCGACCCGGTGATTTCCGAGGGCTGGTTGCCGGATCGTCCGTTGACCATCGGCGTGACGGCCGGCGCTTCAACGCCCAATCGCGTGATCGGAGACGCCATCGAGCGCTTGCTGCGCTGCCGGTCGCTCACGCTGGATCAAGTCCAGTTGAATGCTTCTTAAGCGCGAACGCTTGGACGTCGACATTCTTTTTGTCGGCGCAGGCCCTGCGGGCCTCAGTTGCGCCATTCGACTCGCACAGCGGATTCGCCGGCGCAACATCCAACCCGAACCGGTTCTGCTCGTTCTTGAAAAAGGCCAGGAAATCGGCAATCACAACCTCTCCGGCGTTTTGTTGGACACGGCCCCGCTGGTCGAGCTTTTCCCGGACGCTCTTTCGCATGCCCCCTTGGAATCCCAAGTGCGCGAGGAATCCGTTTATTGGCTGCTCCGCCGCAGCAGTTTTCAAATTCCAAACCTGCTTCTTCCTCCGCCGATGCGCAACCGCGGCATGGTCATTGTTTCCATCAGCCGGCTGTGCCGGTGGCTGGCAGAAAAAGCCGCCGAGATCGGTGTTCAAGTCCTCACCTCCGCCGCCGCGGACCAAGTCATCATTGAACAAAACCGGGTGGCGGGTGTCACCACTGCGGATGCCGGTTTGGACAGGCAGGGCAATCGAAAGCCGAATTTTCAGCCCGGCGTTGAAATTCGAGCCAAAGCCACCGTTTTTTGCGAGGGGCCAAAAGGCACGCTGTCGGAGCGCGTCATCGAGCGATTTGGTTTGCGGGATGGCAAGCCGGAGCCGATGTATTCGATCGGCGTCAAGGAGGTCATTGAGCTTCCGGACAGCCGCATGGAAGGCCGCGTCGTTCATACGCTGGGCTATCCGTTGGCCCTGGATACATTCGGCGGCGGATTCTTATACGGCATGAAAGACAAGTACGTCAGCGCCGGATTGGTGGTGGGAATGGATTGGGCCGATCCGCGCATGGACCCTCAGTTGGAGCTCCAACGCTGGAAACAGCACCCGAGGCTGCAACCTTTGTTGGCCGGCGGAAAAGTCGTGGAGTTTGGAGCGCGGATGATTCCTGAGGGAGGATACTATGCCGTCCCGACTCCGGTCGCCCCCGGAGCGCTCCTGCTGGGGGATGCCCTTGGGCTGGTCAACGTGCCGCGCCTCAAAGGCGTCCATTTGGCGATGCGATCCGGAATGCTGGCAGCCGAGCTTCTGGCGGATGGGCTGGTGAATTCCCGCATGGACGAATCTCTTTTGAAATTTACGGATCTTCTTTTGCGCAGCAGCGTGATGCGGGAGCTTTGGAAGTCCCGCAATTGGCGACAATCTTTTCAAAATGGCATGATTCCTGGGATGATCCGCACTCAGATCCAGATGCTCTTTGGGGGCAGGGACTGGCAAGACGGAATTCCGGTAGCCCCGCCCATTGCCCGTTTGAAACCTGCCGCAGAAGTTCCTGTTTCTCCTGCGCCTGTGTACGACGGCCGGCTGATTTTGGACAAACGCACCGATGTCTTCTTATCGAAGACGCAGCATGACGAGAATCAGCCTGCGCACATGATCATCCCGAATAAAGACATCTGCGTAAAATGTCACGCCCTGTACAATTCACCCTGCACGCATTTTTGTCCCGGCAACGTTTACAATTGGGACGATGCAACGTCTCAAGTCGTGATCAGCCACGCCAATTGTCTGCACCCGCGCGCCTGCGAACCGGGCTGCCCCTTCACCAACATTGCCTGGCAACCGCCCCCGTCCGGCGGCGGCCCCAAAAACCGCCTCACTTAACAGTCTGCTGAAAAACCCCCTTTGGACAGGATGCTCAAAAAGGTGTCAGATGCAAGGCGCGCGCAAGCGACCGCGGAGGCGTATGTTGCGTATACGCCGCAC
>JACQQZ010000108.1 GCA_016206755.1 Candidatus Omnitrophota bacterium | reverse complement strand
TTTCAGTGGGAGTGCGGTATACTTCTTACTAGATATGTCGTATACTAACACACTGAATGGAGGTAGAATCAGCGATGATTCGGCCCTCGGTTAAAGAGGGGCGGTCATCCATACTTTCTCATGGATCATCGCCAGTTAAACCAGGAACATTGCTGGCGATCTTGCGAGGGGTCAAGTTGACTACTGAGGAACTACGGGAACTGCTTTAACGCCTGGTCAATTGGGTATTGTGGTGTTTTTCGAAGGCGGTGATTTCAGATTCTTGTTTGAGCGTTAAGCCGGTTTCGTCAAGTCCGTGGATCAGATGCTCCTTGACGGCGGCATCCACGTCAAAATGAAATGCGATCTCTTCCGGCAAGTGCAAGACCACCCGCTGCTCATCCAAATCCACCGTCGCTTCAAGCCCTTTGTTGCGGCCGGCCATCTGAAAAATCTCTTCGATTTCTTCGGCTTTCAACTGCACCGTTAAAAGACCGTTCTTGACGCTGTTGTTTCTGAAGATGTCCGCGTAACTCTCCGCGATGACCACTTGGAATCCGTACTGATGGATGGCCCAGACCGCATGCTCGCGCGAAGAGCCGCTTCCGAAGTTGCTGCGCGCCACGAGAATGCCGGCGCCTTTGAATTCCGGTTTGTTCAGCTCGAAGTCCGGGTTCGGCTTTCCGTCGGGCAGATAGCGCCAATCGAAAAAAAGACTCTCCCCGAAGCCGGTGCGCCGGATTGATTTCAAGAATTGCTTGGGGATAATCTGGTCGGTGTCGACGTTGGAGCGGTCCAGCGGCGCAATCAGTCCTCGATGGCTCTTAAACGGTTTCATGGCGTGAACGCTTTCGCTCGCTGCGAAGGGGCTAACCCACAAGAGCAACTGACTAGCCCAAGCGGGCAGGTGTCCCGCTGAAAGCGGGACGAGCGAGGGCGCTGTCCGGAACGCAAGCGGTACCATTTCCGGGAGTGCCAGGTTCCCACTTGAACCCGGCACTCCCGGAAATGGTACCGCTGTACAAGCGGTGCTCGGTGGGTTACCCCGAGCAAAGCGAGCGAAAGGATTTGGGAGGCGTTCATTTCCAAGTCCTGATGTCCACAAAATGTCCGGCGATGGCGGCGGCTGCGGCCATTTCAGGGCTGACCAGATGCGTGCGTCCGCCTTTGCCTTGGCGCCCCTCGAAATTCCGGTTGGAAGTCGAAGCGCATCGCTCGCCCGGCGCAAGCTGATCCGGATTCATCGCCAGGCACATGCTGCATCCGGATTCCCGCCACTGGGCGCCGGCGGACTTGAAAGTTTTATCCAACCCTTCTTCTTCGGCCTGCTTTTTGACTCGCTGCGAGCCGGGAACGACCAGGACTTTGACTTTCGGAGAAATTTTCCGGCCACCCAGCATTTTTGCCGCAGCGCGCAAGTCCTCGATGCGGGCATTGGTGCAGCTTCCGATGAATACGGTGTCGATGGCGATCTCAGTTAAAGGAACGCCCGGGATTAATCCCATATACTCAAGCGCCTGCTCAACATCTTTGGTTTGCATGCCGGGGACCTGGTTCGGTTGAGGGATGCGGCCCGTGACATCCATGACCATGCCTGGATTGGTTCCCCAGGTCACCTGAGGCGCAATTTCTTCGGCGCGGATCGTCAGCGTTTTGTCGAACGCGGCGTCCGGGTCGGAAGGCAGCGTCTTCCAGAACTGCACGGCATGATCCAGGGCGGCGCCTTTGGGCGCAAACGGCCGCGCCGATCGCGCCGCCGCGCCCTCAGCACCTCCTTCGCCCACCTGCCTTTTGGCGGGTACACGGGCTTGGTCGCTGAGAGCAATGTAGCGATAAGTGGTTTCATCCGGCGCGATCATCCCGGCGCGCGCGCCCGCTTCAATGGACATGTTGCAGACGGTCATGCGGGCTTCCATGGAAAGGTTGCGCACCGTTTCTCCGGCATACTCGAGCACATAACCGATTCCGCCGGCGGTGCCGATCCTGCCGATCAATTTTAAGATCATGTCTTTGGAGGTGACGCCCGGGGCGAGTTTGCCGGTGTATTCCACTTGGAAGGTTTTTGGCTTTTTCTGGGTCAAGCACTGCGTGGCCAAAACATGCTCGACTTCGGATGTGCC
>JACQQZ010000107.1 GCA_016206755.1 Candidatus Omnitrophota bacterium | reverse complement strand
TCGAAGTCGGCGATGACGCCGTCCTTCATGGGGCGGATCGCTTGAATGGAGCCCGGGGTGCGGCCCAACATGCGCTTGGCTTCAGCGCCGACCGCCAGAACTTCACCGGTGGCTTTGTGGATGGCAACGACGGACGGTTCGCACAAAACGATGCCGTGACCCTTGACGTACACCAAGGTGGTCGCGGTACCGAGATCGATCCCCATATCATTGGAGAACATCCCCAAGACAGAATTGACCGTTTTTTGACCGAAACCTCCGGCGCCGTTCCCTTCAGACATGACGCTGTCCTTCCGATGATGATTGGTTGGGTGGGTAAAGCTGAATCATTATAGCAATCTCGAGAGGGGTGTCAACGTTTTTCGACGAGCGTCTTGAGCGTGGAGAAGAAGCTTGGATACGAAGTGCGGATGCAGGCGACGTCTTCGATCTGAATCGGGCCGTCGGCCGAGAGCGCTGCGATCGCCATTGCCATTGCCGTGCGATGGTCCCCAAAACTGGAGACCTTGGCCGGCCGAAACCGGGTCGGGCCGTCCAGAACGATCGTATCCCCTTCCACCATCATTTTGGCCCCGACAGCCGTCAAATTCTGCGCCATCGATTGGATGCGGTCGGTTTCCTTCACGCGCAACTCTTTGGCATTTTCAATGATCGTCCGGCCTTCCGCCGCCGCGGCGGCCACCATCAAAATCGGCAGCTCATCAATCAAACGCGGCAGCATTGTTTCGGAAATCGTTGTTCCATGCAGCGGACTGTATCCCACAGTCACATCGCCCATCGGTTCCGGTGCATCCGGATCCTCAACGAGGACGCCCAAAGAAGCCCCCATTGATTTTAAAACATCCAAGATGCCTGTCCGAGTGGGATTGAGCCCCACGCGCTTTACCGTTAGACGCGAGCCGGGTGTGATGGCGGCTGCCACCATCCAAAACGCCGCGCTGGAAATGTCTCCCGGAACATCGAGAGATTGCGCGTGAAGCTCCCGGCCGGATTGGACTGCGACCGTTCTGCCGTTGGAAATGTCGCCGATCACGCTGACCGCCGCGCCGAAGCGGACCATCATTCTTTCCGTATGATCCCGCGTAAGAATCGATTCCTTGACCACGGTTTGACCGGATGCATAAAGACCCGCCAACAAAATGGCGGATTTGACTTGGGCGCTGGGAACTTCCAGCGTATGCACCATTCCTCGAAGCGCTCCCCCTTGAATGGTCAAAGGGGCAAAATTGCCATCCTCTTTTCCGGTGATGACGGCTCCCATCGCGCGCAGCGGTTTTGCGACACGCCCCATCGGCCGGCGCGAAAGCGATGCGTCTCCCGTAAGCGTGGTGGAAAAAGATTGACCGGCCAGAATGCCCATCAAGAGCCGCATCGAAGTGCCGGAATTTCCGCAGTCCAAAGGACCCGCAGCGGCTTTCAATCCGTGAAGTCCCTTGCCTTCAACGATGACTTCTTTGGCATTCCATTCGGAGCGGATTCCGAGCGCAGAAAAAACCGTTTGGGTGGCGCGGCAATCTTCGGCATCCAGACAATGGGTGATGCGGGTGGCGCCCTGGGCAAGCGCGCCAAACATCAAAGCGCGGTGGGAGATTGATTTATCGCCTGGAACGGTGAGAATCCCCGCAAGGTGGGAGCCGGGACGAACGGTGAGAGCTTCCAATTCCATGCTGCGGGATCAGCGGCGAACCTGATCCCCTTCCTTGATGTCTGCCTTGGCGTTCTCCGGCATGATGTTGGCAGCCGACATGTTTTCATAAACACGCTCGACTTGAACTTTGGCAATGGGCTTGCCGCCCCGAACAACTTCTAAAATTTGTCCGGCCCTCATGCCATCGCGGTCGCCAAAATTAACAACGATGAAGTTAAATTCGCGGTTGACCACCAAGACTTTGCCTGTGGAGGAACCTGCGACAGAAGTTACGGCTCGGGAAGGAGCGGTGGCCTGTGCAGCGGGGAAATTCGTGGCAGCGCCTGGATTGACAGGGATCAGAGGGGCGGCTCCGGGAGTCACGACAATGGTATCCAGAGAATCTTCTCCGGACATGACTTCTTTCACGCGGCGCTCCAGCGCTTCCTTGGCCTCGCGAAGAGATTTGAGCTCATCCTGCAGCCGCCGCGTGTCCTGTTTGGTCTTTGCCAACTCATCGGCCGCGTTACGGCGCTCCGCCTCCAACCGATTGCGGGCGTCCTCGGCCTGCTTCCTGACAGTTGCCAGCTCTTCCCGCGCGGTTGTGCTGTTGCGTTTTTCTTCAGCGATCTGGCCTTCAAGCTGCTGGGCTTGCTCCGACAGCGTGGCGACCTTGCCGTCCAATTCCTGGGCTCTGGCTTCGAGCTCCGTTTTGGCCTGAGTCAGATCGTCTCTTTCTTTTTCAAGGGCGGCTTTGAGCCGCAGCTCTTCCTCTAGGCGGGTTTCCGCAAAGATGCGCTTGGCTTGTTCGGAGGAGCGGCCCATGTAAAAGGTGACGGCGGCGAAAGTGGCGATGACGCTGACAAAGACAAGGACGATGGTAAGGCCTTTGTTGCTGCTTGCCATTCGAGTTCCTCCTTTACTCAGGGTCGCACTGGTGCTGACGGTACCTGGCTTTTCTAAGAGCTCTTCATCAGGCATGATTTGGGAAGTATAACACGCCAAACGCAATCGCCGCAAGCGTTGAAGAAAAAGAATTCATGGGGGACCCATCAGCGCGGCAAGCTCCGCAGGAACCGGGGCGGTAAACTCGACGGCTTCGTTCGTGGCCGGATGGACGAAGCCGAGCTTCCAGGCGTGCAGCGCCTGCCGCGCGAGTTTTTGGGCCGCCGGCATTTTGGAACCGTAGCGCGGATCGCCGATGAGCGGATGGCCCAAGAAATGCAGATGAACGCGCAGTTGATGGGTGCGGCCGGTTTCGGGGGTGAGTTCGAGATAGGTCATGTTTTTCAGCCGTCGAAGCACCCGGTAGTGCGTCACCGCATCGCGACCTTTCCCTTCCGGATAAACGGCAAAACGCTGGCGGTCTTTGGGATGCCTGCCCAAGGGCGCATGAATGGTGCCGCTGTTGCGCTGGAGATGCCCGTACACCCAAGCC
>JACQQZ010000106.1 GCA_016206755.1 Candidatus Omnitrophota bacterium | reverse complement strand
CGGCGGCGCCGGCGCCCCCGCCTTCCTTAACCGTTGTCGTTCCGGAAAATGTTTGGAGCGGCAGACAAATTTCAGCGCTTGAGAACGTTGCGCATCTGTCCCACAGCCAAGCCGTTCGCTGTCGAATTCTTGTCATCGGGGATGCCGCCGGAAGCCGCCTCGTCGAGGCGTTGATCAAAGCGGGCGCCGCTCCCGGTTCGATTAAAATCGCGCCGCGCAATCCGTCCCGCAATCCGCTGTACGACGCGCTTCGGACCGGCTCGCAGGAGACCACCGACGACCTCCTGCTTTACGTCGAGCCGAACCTGAACTTGCCCGGGGGTGAATTGGAATCCCTCCTCGAACGTTGGCGGCGCTTTCCGGCCGACGTTGTGGTGGCTTCCCGGCGGCACGGCAAAAATTGGAAGCTCAAACCGCTGATGGGCCGGATCCTCTCCAACGTCTATCACACGTTTGTGCGCAAGCTGTTTTTCATGGATGCCGGGGATGCGCAAACGGGGGTCAAGCTCTTTCGGGTGCGCACCTTGCGGCAAGTCTTGCCGCGGCTGGTCCTCAAAGAGTACGCGCTGGATTTGGAAGTTTTGGCGGTGGCGCATCACTTGGGGCACTCCATTCACATCGAACCGATCACCGTTGAGCCGGATTCGCCGCAACGGCGGGCTTATGTTCTGGATATTTTTCATCTGGTCATGGACACGCTGTCCATTGGGTACCGAATGCGGGTCTTGCATTACTACGATCGGCCTCAGATTCCGCCGGCGCAGCATCCGGCGGTCTCCGTTGTCATTCCTTGCGTGGCGCCCAACCGTTATTTGACGGAATGCCTGCGGGCGTGCGAAAGACTTGATTATCCGGCGGACAAAATCCAGATCATCGTGCTGCCCAACGAAGCCGATGCGGTGCCATTTCCGAAAGTCACCGTCATTCCGACCGGCCCTTGCGGACCCGGGAAAAAACGGGATTCGGCGCTTGCGCATTGCACAGGGGAGATCGTCGCGTTCATCGATGACGACACGGCCCCGGAAACCGACTGGCTCAAAAATGCCATGCGCTGTTTCGAGGATGACCGCATCGCAGCCGTCGGCGGTCCCGCCGTGACTCCGGCCACCGACTCTCTGCGGCAAGCCGCCAGCGGGGCGGTCTACTCTTCCTGGCTGGTGGCCGGCAACCAGAACTACCGCTATGCGCCCGCGCCCGGGCGGTGGGTCGACGATTATCCCTCCTGCAACCTGTTCATCCGGCGGTCGGTGCTCAGCCAAGCCGGCGGATTTGACACAAGCTACTGGCCCGGGGAAGACACCATTTTATGCACGAAGATTACACATGAACTGAACCAGAAGATTTGGTACGATCCTGATGTCGTGGTTTACCACCACCGGCGGGCGATGTTTGGAGGGCATCTGAAGCAGATTCGGAGATACGCGGAGCACCGGGGATTTTCGTCAAGCGCTACCCCTCCACCTCTTTGAGATTCCGGTATTTCACCCCCAGCTTTTTGACGCTGTTTTTTGCCGCCGGGGCCGTTGCGGCGCTGCTGCATCCCCTCTGGCGATGGTGCTACCTGATCCTCCTGCTGGCTTACGTTGCGGCGGCCGGCGTTTGGGGAATGCTGAGCTTGAATGTTCGGATGGCGCTGTTTGTTTCCCTGGGAATCATCGCCAGTCACTGGACTTACGGTTTTTATTTTCTCAAAGGGTTGATGGCCGGCAAGATGGAAGAGGCGCGGCGATGAATTTTTCGCGGGGGCGCCTCATCGAATTCGGAATCATAGCGCTGTGGGGATTGTGCCCTTTGCTCTGGTTTATCCCGGGGCATCTGATTGTGGGGGTCGATCTTCACGTCCCCGTTGACCTCGAACGATGGGGCAGGCAGATATGGGCCTGGAATGAGCTCTGGGGGACCGGATTTGAATGGAGCGTCGGCTTCTCCAATCTCGTTTTCTCGGGGGTTTCCGCCCTGTCCTCGTTTTTTATTCACGATCTCAGGGCGCTCGAACAGACGTTCTTTGTTTTTTGGTTTCTTGCGCCGGGAATCGCGTGCTACCGTTTGGCGCATGAGCTCAAACCGGAGCCCGAACGCTGGGATTTCCGGCTGAGCATGACGAATTTTTACATGTTCAACCTCTATCTCCAAGCGTTGTGGGGCGGGAACGAAGCCGGCTTAAGCGCATACGCAGGACTGCCGCTGGTCTTGGCGTTTTACCTGAGGGCGTTGAAAACGCGTCAGTATCTCCGGTACGCATTCGTCATCGGTTTGGCCGGCCTCATTCTTTCCGCTTCGAGCATGAACCTGCCCCTGATGGTCGTGGCCCTGGCG
>JACQQZ010000105.1 GCA_016206755.1 Candidatus Omnitrophota bacterium | reverse complement strand
GTCCAAATGATTCGCATCAATCAGTCTGTGCCGGATTTGGATTTTCAGGTTTATCAGAACGATGACATCAAAAACGTCCGTTTCGCGGATTATCGCGGAAAGTGGCTGGTTCTGATCTTTTATCCCGCCGACTTCACATTCGTTTGTCCGACGGAGCTGGAAGACGCCGCCGGGTACCACGATGAATTCAAGAAGGTTGGGGCGGAGCTGATGAGTGTCAGCACCGACACCGTTTTCGTCCACAAGGCATGGCACGATCAATCCCCCTCGATCAAGACGATTCGCTATGCCATGGCAGCCGATCCCAGCGGAAAGCTTTGCAGGGCGTTCGGGACCTACATCGAAGAGACCGGTTTGTCGCTTCGCGGCAGCTTCATCATCGATCCGGACGGCGTGGTCAAGTCTTACGAAATGAATGATTTGAGCATTGGCCGAAGCGCCCAGGAGCTGCTGCGCAAGCTGCAAGCGGCGAAATTCGTGCGTGAAAACAAAGGAGAAGTTTGCCCTGCCAATTGGAAGCCGGGATCGAAGACCTTAAAGCCAGGCCTGGACTTGGTCGGCAAGATTTAACCATTCTTGCTTCAGTCGGAAAGATGAGGGGCTCTGCTCTGTAAGGGGCGGGGCCTCTGTTTTTTAGCAGACTGTTGGAAAGGGGGGCGTGCGTTGAACCGGTTGTTGGGAATCAAAATGTACGGCACCTATGCTTTGGTCATTGGATCGATCAACTGCATCGGCAATCTGGCTTTGGCGGTTTTTGTGCTCAAGACGACGGGAAACCGCCCCATTTCTCCCGCAGTCCTGTTGTTTTGGTCCGCGATCGGCGCCGTTTTATTTGCCGCCGGTATTGGCGTGTTTCAAATGAAGCGCTGGGGACGGTGGCTGGCGCTCGCGACCTCTTCGCTGTCGTTGACCATGGCGGCGGTGAATCTTCTGAAAATTCCCGCAGCCGGCGCAGCCCAAACCGCCGGATTCATCGCCGGATACATCCTGTTTCCCATTGTTTTAAACGGTTCCGTTCTCTGGTATTTCTTAAAACCGGAAGTCCAAGGTTGCTTTGAATGACGCAGGTGCAAATCATAGGACACCGCGGCGATCCGTTGCATGCCCCTGAAAATACATTGGCTTCGCTGGAGATGGCCTATCGGCACGGCCGGCGCGTATTCGAAGTGGATGTTCAGATCACAGCGGACGGTGTCCCTGTGGCGTTGCATGATGCGCGCCTGGAGCGCACAACCTCCGGCCGCGGCCGGGTGGCGCGGACCCCTTGGAAAAAAATTCAGAAGCTGGATGCCGGCAGCTGGTTTTCCCCCTCCTTTTCCGGAGAGCCGGTTCCTTCTCTGCAGCAAATTTTAAGAGCTTTTCGAAATCGTCCGGTTCGATTTTTTTTGGATCTGAAGGCGCATCACGCGGAGCGGGCGGTCCATCGCGTCATCGTGCGCGAGAAAGCCCTGGGCCGTTGCGCCTGGGCCGGTTATGCCGTTCATTCTCTGAGGATCATGGCGGATTTGAGGCCGCGCATACCGGTCTATCGCGTGACGGGGTTCAAGCAGCCGGTGACGGGGCGCGTGATTGAGCAAGCCCAGGCATTGAAGTTGGATGGATTGCTGGTTTATAAGCGGTGGGTGACTCGGCGATTGTCCGGGCGGTTGGCGAAGGCGAAATTGAAGCTGTATGTTTGGACGATTCGCCGGGCTTCCGAAGAACGGAGGATGACCCGGTTTCATGTTGCAGCGATGATGAGTGAGCGATGTCAAAAATCGATTTGATCGGTGAAGCCAAAAAACTGATTCGATTCAACACGGTGACCACCCGCAGCAATGCGGAATGCGCCTATTATGCTGGCCGCCTTTTGCATGAATTGAATTGCCGCGTCCAGTATCAGGAGCAAAAAGAGGACGGCCAGAGTTTTCTCAACGTCATCGGCGTGGTCGGCGAGGGCGGCGCGGCGCCGCTCTTATTGACTTCCCATCTGGACACCGTGGATCCCGGCGATCCGAAGGCCTGGACGAAAACCGGCAAAGACCCTTGGAAGGCGGTCGTCCGGGGGGACTCCATCTATGGCTTGGGGAGCGCCGACGACAAGTTGGATTTTTTGTGCAAGCTGATGGCGGTCAGCCAGGTGGATCCCAAGACGCTGGCGCGGCCCGTCATGCTCATGGGAACTTTTGGCGAGGAGCGCGGCCTGTTGGGCGCGATTCGGTTTTCGCAGAGCACATTGCCTCGTCCGGCCATGGCCATTGTGGGAGAGCCCTCTGAATTGAAATTGGTGCACCAGCACAAGGGAATTTTGGTATGCGAGCTGGCCCTGCTGCGCAAAGGCATCTATCACACCGAGACCAGCCAGATGGCATACGAGGTGGAAGTGCGGGGATCCGCAGCGCACTCCAGCACTCCGAAATTGGGCAAGAATGCCATTGCCGCCATGTTGGATTTTTTAAAGAAGCTGGATCAGCCGGTGGGCAAGATGAAAGTGCTTTCGTTGGAAGGCGGGACGGCCGCCAATATTATTCCGGACAAATGCACGGCGCTCATTTTGCCCCCGGGCTCCGGCCGGCGATTGAGCACTCCGAAGGGCGTGGTGATTCGTCCGAAACGTTTGTCCGAGGGGTGGTATCCGACGCTGCCGTGGGTGGATTTGTACTCTTATATGGACCGGCTGCCGGATCTGTTGGCTCCATTCCAAAAAACTCGAAACAGCTCGTTTGATCCGCCGGGCATGACGTTTGCAACCACGAAAGCGGGCGTTCGGGGTGGAGAGATGACGCTGACCTTTGACATCCGGTCATTGCCCAATCAAGATATGAATCGCATCGCCAAGCGCTGCGAGCAGTTGGCGTGGGATCTGATGGGCTCTCCGGCCGATCGGTGGCATTTCCGCCGGGAGCGCCAGAACCCGGCCCTGAATGTTGAAAAAACGGCCGAAGTGAGCAGGATGATGCTCTCCGGCATGCGCGCCGCAGGCGTCCGACCCAGAACGGCGGCAAAATCCGGCTGTTCCGAGGCGGGATGGTACCAAATGATCGGCATCCCTTCGGTGGTCTTCGGTCCCGGGCAGGCGCAAGGCAACATTCATCAGCCCAACGAGCACAACTCCCTCAGGCAGATTCGTAAAGCGATCGCCGTTTATCGGTTTTTGATTGAGCGGGTATGCGTGAAAAATCGTCCCTGACTCCCGCGTTTCGCATTCGCCAAGCCCGTCCCTCTGATTTTTCAGGGGTTTGGCCGCTGGCCAAGCGCCTGGATTCTTACAATCTTCCCGCCAACCGGAAATTTTTAAAGCAGCTGCTCAAAATTTCCGGGCTGGCTTTTCGCGGCGGCTTGCCCAAATCCAAGGCGCGGTATCTTTTTCTGTTGGAACGCCTGCCCAGCAGAAAAATCATCGGGTGTTCCTTAATGATCGCCAAGCACGGCACGCCCGATTCCCCGCATCTCTGGATGCAGGTTCAGGATGTTCGGCATGCCAGCCGTACATTAAAAATCACCCGCCGGCACAAAACTTTGACGTTGGGGTGCACGACCGATGGGCCGACGGAAGTCGGCGGGCTCGTTCTGCTGCCCGAGTACCGGGGTCATCCGCAGCAATTGGGCCGGCAGTTGTCTTATGTTCGATTTCTCTACATGGCGTTGCACCCGGAGCGATTCGAATCAAAAGTGCTGGTGGAATATCTGCCCCCGCTCACGCCTGAAGGACAGAGCCCGTTGTGGGAGGCGATGGGCCGGCATTTTACGGGCTTAAGCTACCATCGCGCGGACCGCTTGAGTATCTCCAACAAAGAATTCATTCTTTCGCTGTTTCCAAAATCCCCCATCTACGCCACGCTTTTTCCCCAGGCGATTCAAAATCAGTTGGGCGTTGTCCATCCCAAGGCGCGCGGGGCGTGCGCCTTGATGGTGCGCGCCGGTTTTCGGTATTTGAAACAGATCGAGCCTTTTGACGGCGGTCCGTACTACGGGGCGGCGCGATCCAAAATCTCCGTCATCCGTGAATCCAGGCGCGGGGTGCTGCATTCGGCGCAGCGGCGGATTCATGGGCATCGATGGCTTTTGGGATATGAACCGGCCGCGGGCGAATTTCATGCCGTGGCGATTTCTGCCGCGAAGCGGCGCTCCGGCTGGCAAGCGGCCGGCTCGGAAATAAAACATTTTAAGCAATGGGAGGGAAGGGAGGTCATCGGTGCTCTCCTGGCGCGGTAATTTTATCGGGGGCCGGTTCGTTCGTCCGGCTCGTCCCCGTTTTTTTACCAGTGAAGATCCCGGGGACTTGGACCATCCCGTCGGTCAAGTCGGAGAATCGGCTTCAGCGGTGGATTTGGCGGTGGCTGCGGCCGCCGGCGCTCAAAAGAAATGGGCCGCTGCATCTCTGCCGGTTCGCCGGGGGCTCTTGCGGCGGTTTCAAAAAGCGCTCAAGCGCCGCTGCGGCGGTTTGGTGGAGCTGATCTCCCGTGAGTCCGGCAAGCCGCGCTGGGAAGCCGCGCGTGAAGTCGGGCGGATGATCGCCCGGGTGGATGAAATTTTTGAATTTGCTCAACGTCGCGTCCAACCGTATGAATTTTCCGCCGGTTCCGGCGTGCAGGCCCAGTGCCGCTACCGGCCGCAGGGCGTCCTGGCTGTTTTAGGGCCGTTTAATTTCCCGGCCCATCTGGCGGCCAGCCAGTTCTTGCCGGGACTCTTGACGGGCAATGCCGTTGTCTTTAAACCTTCCGAGAAAACTCCTTTTGTCGGGCAATGGGTTGCGGAATTCATGCAGGAGGCCGATGCGCCGGCCGGTGTTTTTAACATGGTCCAAGGCGGGGGAGATGTCGGACGGCGCCTGGTGCAGCACGCGCACGTGAACGCCGTTTTGTTTACGGGTTCTTACGCCGTCGGCAAGAAGATCCAGCAGGTTGTTTTGGAGCAGCCGGCCAAGTGCGTGGCTTTGGAAATGGGCGGCAAAAATGCGGTGATCGTTTTGGCGGACGCCGATCTGAAGCTGTCCGCGCGCGAAGCGGCCGTCGGCGCTTTTTCCATGGCGGGCCAGCGTTGCAACGCCACCAGCCGAATTTTGGTCGAGCGTAAAGTCGCCCCGCTCTTTATTCAATACTTCTTGGATGTCACTGACCGGATGAAAACGGGATACCCGCTGGATCCGGATGTCTTCATGGGGCCGCTGGTTGGGCCGGAAGCGCTCGCCGCTTATCAGGAAGTTCAACGCAAAGCCCTGCAGGAGGGATACGTTGCTTTGCGTGCAGGAGGCCCCGCCCAAGTTCCAGGCAGGCGCGGCTACTACGTTCGTCCATCGGTGCATTTGGAGAAGCATCCGAAGATTCAGGCCAAATCGGTCTACCGTACCCAAGAATGGTTCGTGCCGGATGCAGTCATTCTGGTGACGGATTCGGATGAACAGGCGGTTCGCTTGAACAACGAAGTCCCCTACGGTTTGGTGACGAGTGTCTTTACAAAAAGCCGCAAGCGGTTTGAAAAAATGTACGCCCGAATCGACACCGGCTTGGTGAATTGGAATCGCGGAACGGTCTTCAGCTCCGGGCGATTGCCGTTTGGAGGAACCAAAGCCAGCGGCAATCATCGGCCCGCTGGGATGTTTGCCATCGATGCCTGCGTTTATCCGGTGGCCGTTTTGCAGGACCGCCGGCCGGCCGGTGAGCGCGAATCTGTTCCTGGGTTGACGGTATAAATGAAACAAACGATTCTGTTGGGGCATCCGCGCTACTTTCGGATTTTAAAGGGCGGCAACCCGCACACGCGCGATCGATGGGGCCGAAAAAAGACGGTTGATCGGCCGCTGATGCTGGCTCAGTGGGAGCGTTTTCGGCAATCCTTGGCGGACCTGGGCCTCAACGTCTTGGTCCTGCCGCCGTCGGTTCTGCACCCGGGCGCGGTTTTTCCCGCCAACGCCGGCATGATGGTTCAAGGCAACGTTTATCTGAGCCGTCCCAATCCGCTGCGCTGGGATGAGCGGCATCTGTATCAGCGTTTTCTTCAAAAACACGATTTTACCGTTTTGGAAGTGCCCGGTCTTTCCGTGCAATGGGAAGGGGAGGCGGATACTTTTCCGGCGGGGGATGCCTATCTGTTTACCTATGGCGCGCTGCGGCGCCATCGCTGGCGCCCGCGGTTGGGCTGGCCGCCTTACCGGCGCGTGTACGGATTTCGGACCGATGTGAATGCCTTGCCGCCCCTGGAGAAGCTCTTGACGGGCCACGAATTGCTTCCGTTGGAGCTGTGCGATGAACGTTATTATCACGGCGATACCTGTCTGTGCACCTTCGGTCCTCGCCGCGAATTTATCTTGGCGTATCTGCCGGCGCTGACCCCCGATTCGCAAGAGCGGCTGCGCAAGCGTTTTGGCGGGCGCGTTATTCCAATCGGTGAAAAAGATGCCGCGGCATTTGTCGCCAATGCCCATCAAATTCAAACGCCCCAAGGGCTCGCGCTCATCGTGACAGATCGAATCAGCGACGCCGCCGCGGGATCCATCGAATCTCGAGGCGTTCGGCTCTTGCGCGTGGATGTTTCGGAGTTCGCCGTCAAAGGAGGCGGCTCCGTGAAATGCATGTTGCTGGATCTCTCATGAAGCGCGCAGGGGCGGGGGCTGGAATCGCCGCCATTTTGGCGGCCGCTGCAATGTGGGCGATTGCCTTTCGCGGCCATCCCCCTTTGGAACCTGCCGCCGCTGTGCGCTGGGAGCAGGCCAAGGCATGGCTGAACAGCTCTGAGCCGGTCAATTCAGAACAGCTTCGCGGGCGCGTCGTGCTGGTGTTCTTTTGGTCTTATTCGAATTCGACCGCCCTGGACGTTTTGCCCGTGGTCATGGCTTGGGAGAAACATTACGGGGATCGCGGTTTGGAGATCATCGGGGTGCATACGCCGGAATTTTCATTTGAGGAATCTCCGGAACGCGTCGCCGAGGCGGTGCAGCGCCTGGGAATTCATTTCCCTGTCGCCGTCGACAGCGACCGCGCGATTTGGAAGGCGTTTTCCAATCACGAATGGCCGGCTTACTACGTCATCAATGCGCAAGGGGAGGTCACCGGTTTTCAGATTGGGGCCGGGCGTGAAATGGAAATCGAGCAGTACCTGCGCACACTGCTGCAGGCCGGCGGATTTACCGTCCCGGAAACTGATGCGATCTTGACATCCGTTTCTTCGTTGTCCCGCACCCCGGAAATCCTGTTCCGGGAGATTCCGGCGGAGCGGTTCATGGTGGATGTGGATCCTGTGATGGATCAGCCCCGCGTTTACAAATTGCCCCAAGAGATGCCGCTTCATGCATTCGGGTTGGGCGGGGTGTGGCAATTTGAAGAGGAGCGCGTGCGCTCGATTGATCCAAAAGGTCTTTTTGCCGTCCGGTATCTCTCTGCGCAATGTTGTTTGGTGATGGATGGGCCTGCCGGGGCGGTGGTTCAATTCCGGTTGGACGGCAAGCCGATTCCTCCCGCGCAAGCCGGCAGGGATGTTCAAAACAGTTCGGATCAAAGCAGGTTGGTGATGGCCGGTCCGCGGTTGTACCAGGTGGTCAGCATCCCTGGGGGCGTCCAGGAACACACCCTGGAAGCGACTTGTCCCAAGGACGTCGTGATCTACGCTTGCACGTTCAGTTGAATCGGCGCTATACTCGGAAGCTGGGGGTCAAGAAGATGAAAAAAATAGGAACGGCAGTTGCTTTCGTCGCCCTCTTTTTGGCATCTGGGGCGATGGCGGAAGAAGTTCAGTGGACTCAAACGACCGTCGGCGCGGCTAAAACGCCGGAGGAACAGGCCATCCTT
Source organism: Candidatus Omnitrophota bacterium (assembly GCA_016206755.1). GTDB lineage: Bacteria > Omnitrophota > Gorgyraeia > 1-14-0-20-64-10 > JACQQZ01 > JACQQZ01. The sequence continues at coordinate 3,447 of JACQQZ010000105.1, read as the reverse complement.
CAAAAAGGAAAGGTGGCGACGGTCACCGGAGAAGTGGTTGACGTCAGTTGCTATCTTCAATTGGGCAAAAAAGGCCAGGGGCACATTGCCTGCGGGGCAGGGTGCATCCGCAATGGAATGCCGATCGGGTTGTTGACGGAAAAAAATGAGCTTTATTTTGTTTTTCCGGAAGAGCACGATCCTCGTCGCGGCGGAACGGTCAGCATTCGCGAGTTTTTTGCAGATCGCGTGGGGCAGCCGGCAACGGTGACAGGTCTCTTGGTAGAGCAGAATGGACATCGCGCATTGTTTGTGCCTGGCGCCCCGCTGACTCCCGCTGCTTGAAGGCCGCCTTTGATGACAGCCACCGTGCAAAACGCCTACCGCTATTGCCGGTGGCTGACGTCGCATCATTACGAAAATTTTCCGGTCGGATCCATTCTCATCCCGAGAAAGCTGCGGCCCCACGTGGCCGCGGTCTATGCGTTCGCCCGGACCGCCGATGATTTTGCCGATGAGCATTCGGATGCCAAGGAAGCTTTACAGCGTCTGAGCGATTGGCGCGGCGCGCTGGCACGGTGCGCCCAGGGCCAGGCGGATCACCCGGTTTTTATCGCTTTGTCCGATACGCTGCAAAAACACCGGCTTCCCGTCCAATTGTTCGAAGATCTGCTGACTGCTTTTGAGCGCGATGTCACCGTCAAGCGGTATGTGACATGGAGCGATCTGCTGGGGGAGTACTGCCGCTATTCGGCCAACCCCGTCGGGCGGATCGTGCTGCTGCTTTTTGGTTACCGGGATCCTAAGCTGCATTTGATGTCGGACGACATCTGTTCGGCGCTTCAATTGACCAACTTCTGGCAGGATTTGGAGATTGATCTTCGGAAGAACCGCATCTATCTGCCGAAAGAGGAGATGGAGCGCTGCGGCGTGACCGAAGAAGCGCTGTTTCGACGGGACACCGGCGAGAATTTTCAGCATCTGATGGACCGCGCCTTCGATGTGACCCAGGCGTTGTTTGCGCGCGGGGCTGATTTGCCGGACCAGGTCTCGGGGCGCTTGCGGTGGGAGCTGAAGGCCACATGGCTTGGCGGGATGAGCATTTTGGCGCGCACGCGTGAAGTCCACTACGATGTTTTTAGGCGCCGGCCGGCGCTGACCTGGCAGAATCGTCTGCGCATCGCCGCAGAAGTCGTGGCGGGTTAAATGTCTTACTGCAGCGTTGCCGCCCGTCTGAGCAGGAGCAATTTTTACAATGCGCTTGCACTCCTGCCCAAACAGCGGCGGGAAGCGATGTTTGCGGTCTACAGTTTTTGCCGCGCCGTAGACGATGCCGTGGACGGTTGTTTCGAAAAAGGGGAAAAGGGGGAGGAACGGAAGGCCCACCTGGAATTGCAGCGGTGGCGCCAGGAGATTGCAGATGTTTACGAAGGATGTCCGCATCATCCCATCGGCCAGGCGCTCAAGGATGCTGTCCAAGTCTACGGTATTCCCCAATCGTTGTGGCACGACATCATCACCGGAATGGAGTGGGATCTTGTCCGGAAAACTTACCCGGACTTTGAAACGCTGGAACAGTACTGTTACTACGTTGCAGGGGCAGTGGGGTTGATTGCCATTCGTGTTTTTGGCTGCAAGAATCCGCAGAGCGAGCAATTTGCAAAATCTTTGGGGACGGCGTTTCAATTGACCAACATCTTAAGAGATATTCAATGGGACGCCGCCGCCGGCCGCGTCTATTTGCCGGAAGAGGATTTGGCTCAATTCGGGATTGCTCCGTCTCAGTTGGCGCAGGCACAGATGCCCCCTGCTTTGAAAGAGCTCGTGATGTTCGAGCGCGAGAGGGCCAAGCGTTATTTTTGTCGGGCCCGCAGTTCCGTCACGCCCCAGGACTTGAAAGCGCTCACCCCCGCCATGCGGATGGCCGCCGTTTACGAAACGATTTTGGATCGCATGCCGCAGCCGCTTCTTAAAATCCACAAGATGGCGCTGGCGTTGTTCCCTCAGCGCTGGCTCAACTGCCGCTGATGCCCTTGCCGCTGATGCCCTGAATGAAAAGAGATCGCGCCGTTATTTTGGGGGGAGGATTTGCCGGCTTGTCCGCGGCGGTGGCATTGGCGGACGCCGGCTGGCAAGTCACGGTGTGCGAGCGGCGCAACGGTTTGGGCGGGCGCGCGCGGTCTTTTGCCGATCCGGCCAGCGGGGACACCGTCGACAACGGCCAGCATGTTTTTTTGGCTTGCTACGAAGAAACTCTGGAATTCTTAAAGCGTTTGGGAACGCTGGACCGCGTCGCATTTCAAAAAACGCTGGAAGTTGCTTTTGTGGAGCCGGGCCGGCCGGTTTCCACGTTGCGCTGTCCGGCGGCGGCTGCACCGTGGCATCTCATTCTTGGGTTGATGCAGTTGTCCGGTCTTTCTCTTTTGGACAAACTCAAGATGTGCCGCGTCCTTTTTGCCCTCCGCAACAAACACTCCAATGGCATCGAGCCGGACTCCGTCACCGTCGAATCGTGGCTGGCGCATTGCGGTCAATCCAACCGCAGCCGAAAATTTTTCTGGGATCCTCTGGCCATCGCCGCCCTCAATGAATTACCGGAATCCGCTTCAGCGGCGGGGTGGGTGGCAGTTTTAGGACGAATGTTCGCGGGGGATTGGAAGGCGGCGCAATTGGGATTGGCCTCGGTGGGCTTAAGCGATCTCTATGCGACGCAAGCCGCGCAGATTGTTGAGTCCAAAGGCGGGGCGATTCGCTTGAGCACGGCAGCGGTTGCTGTTGAAGGAACTGCGCAGCAGGCATCGGGAATCCGACTGGCCAGCGGAGAATTGCTGACGGCGGATGCGTATCTGGCCACGTTGCCGCCGCAAGAGCTGGATCTTATTCTTCCGGAAGTTCTCAAATCTCAAGACCCTGGTCTTCAGAAGCTGACTCAGTTTACGGGCTCTTCCATTATCTCCATCAATCTCTGGCTTGACCGGCCGATATTTTCTATGCCCTTCGTGGGGCTCATCGGTACGCGGGTGCAGTGGGTTTTCAACCGCCCGGCTCTCTTGACGAATCAGAAAAGCCGGCATCTGGCACTGGTCATCAGCGCGGCCGATGCCTATCTTGACGAGACCAACGACACTTTGATTCATTTCGCGTGGCAGGAAGTCCAGCAGTGCATTCCTGCGGCTTGTCAGGCCAGAATTCTGCGTTCGCAAGTTGTGCGGGAGCGCAATGCCACCGTCAAAATGCCGGTGGGGTCCGAGAAATGGCGCCCAGGTTCCGCCACCCGTTGGCCCAATCTGTTTTTGGCGGGGGATTGGACCCGCACAGGGCTGCCGCCGACCATCGAGAGCGCCGTCGCCAGCGGCCGGTCTGCCGCCGTTTTAATCCTCTTGCGGCAGACCGGGGGAGCTGTGCGCCGACCGTAGGGAGGAAAAGCGAGGCGGTCTCGCCGAGCGAAAGCACAGCGGCTGGCCGACC